>NZ_NKHQ01000011.1:144395-312731 GCF_014467265.1 Xenorhabdus sp. TS4
TTATCCTCTACCCAACAAAACACCCAAATGATAAAATCTTGTTGTGACATAGCCTTTTGTTCCTTTATTTCTCTTTGTTTGTCAACTTAAAGTTATAAAGGAGCGGCTATGTCATTTCAACTCACCATAAAAGTCGAGCATCGCGTTATGGTTATGTTTTTGACTTAATGGTGCGTCAGGATGCCAGAAATCTTGGAATTGGCCAGAAATTATTGGCTGGTATGAAAAAGTGGGCGCAAGAAAACCATTATTCACACCTTGAACTGAGCGTATTATCCCAGAATGTTGATGCGATACGCTTTTATATAAGGGAAGGGTATCAAGAAGCCAGCAGAACGATGGCACTTACCTTGTGATCAGGAATGATATATTAAAACCATCAAAGCTATACTTTGATGGTTATTGTAGTCGTTAACGTATTAATCTGATCCACAACATAAATTAAGGTAGTTTAAAAATTTATACAAGATTTGTTATTTTTAGGTTTTTTACAATATTGTATCTAGCTAGTGACTACTTGTGGGAAATAGTGTTTGAAGCAGCCCGATACTCTTTTAATACTTCATCAATAACCCAACTGGTGCGGGCGGCAGATTCACCCGTGGATGAGCAACTGCCATTGCCCTGTATGTTATTAATAACCGTCTGAATGAATGGCATTTGAATATGTTTTGGATTTTCGAAATGATATTGGTGTAGCTGGTTATTTTCGTCATAGTATGAAATGGGGGAATCACCAAATGTTGCAAAAACTATTTTTCCTTTTGTACCGATAATTTCGACTTTATCCTCGCGAAAACTGGCGACAAAATTCCAAATTCCAACTCCTTGAATATGATTCTCGAACATAAATGACATGGAAACACAGTCTTCGGCGGGATAGGCTTTTGCTTGTGAATGGGCATGTCCTTTAATTGAAGTAATTTTACCCAGCAGAAAATCCAATATATCAAGTGTATGACAAGCTAAATCAACAAATAAGCCACCACCAGATATTTCTGGTTTAACAAACCAGGGCAAATTATCAGGATCTTGATAAATAGACGCCATTTCCCTGAATTGCATGCAATTGACAATTCTTGGTGTACCAATTGCTCCAGAATCAATTAATGCTTTTATTTTAATAAATCTTGGTAATGCTCTGCGATAATAAGCGACGAACAGGGGAACTTTTTGAAATCGGCAGATGGCAATCATTTCGTTGCATTCTTCAAATGTTAATGCCATTGGTTTTTCGACATAAACACTTTTGCCAGCTTGTGCTGCCAAAATAGTATATTTCTTATGGGTAGAAGGTGGGGTAGCAATATAAACGGCATCAACTTCCGGATCATTAATCAAAGATTCGGCATCTGAATACCATTTTCGGATATTGTGCCGCTTGGCAAAATCTTTGGCTAAATCTGCATTGCGGCGCATGACAGCGACTAATTCTGAATTCTCTAACTTATAAAAAGCAGGACCACTTTTTACTTCTGTTACATTACCACAACCTATAATACCCCATCTTACTTTTTGCATTGCGTTTTTCCGATATATCAATTTGTTGATTTGTAAAATATAGAGGAAAGTTTATAACAGTACCGTTTTCTATTCTATATTTCTCTGTTCAACAGATTAGTTTCTTTTATATAAAAGTGATTAATATTCAGTACGTTATTTAAGGTATTACCCTGATTTTAAAAGTGAGTAACGCATTCAGGCGATACTTTTCTTCTGTTGTGGCATAATGCGCGGCTATCGGTTTTATCATCTCCCTTTTTATTCACTTATAAGAGCAACAGTTGTGTTAAGTACAAACAACATCACTATGCAGTTTGGCAGTAAGCCACTGTTTGAAAATATTTCTGTCAAATTCGGCAACGGTAACCGTTATGGTCTGATTGGGGCGAATGGGGCAGGTAAATCTACTTTCATGAAAATCTTGGGCAGAGATTTAACCCCAACTTCTGGTAATGTCAGCCTTGATCCTAATGAGCGTTTGGGTAAGTTGCGTCAGGATCAGTTTGCTTTCAAAGCACAAGGTTAGGTATATGTACGTAATGTAACAAAATTCAGTACGTTTATTATTCTGTAACTGATTGCCTTTCACTCCTGGCTAATTAACAATCAGTTATTTCGTGGGTAAGGTGTTAATAAGGGATTTTACTTATTTTAAAATTAAAACCCTCTCTGTAGTATTTTATACTCATATTCTTGGGCATTAAGCTGCATTTGTAACTCCGTTATAAACGCATCTTGATGTTTAAATTCATTACAGGCAAATAAATCAAGTGCTGCATAATGATACTCTGGCCATGTGTGAATAGTAAAATGTGACTCAGCCAATATTAGTGCTCCACTGACACCCCATGGTTTGAATTGATGAAAATTATGAGTAACAATGTTTAACCCAAATTTTTGGGCAACATCAAGCATGATTTTTTCAATGGCTGATACCGATTTCAATATTTCTGCATCACAATCTTTCATATCTACAATAATGTGAGTCCCAAGTTGACTTACATTAGTTGATGAATTGACTTTCTCTTGACCACGATATTGAAATTTATTGCCGTGACACTTATCACACGTTGTCTCGATTAACTGTTCTATCGTTAATATGTTTTTTCCGTGCCCAATGGTTATCATGTTATTGCATGATTTACATTGATAAAATTTTATACGAGGATTTAATTCTCCTGTGTATATTTTATCTGAGTAGTCACTTTTCCCTGAAATGATTGGATATGTGTGTGGAGTCACAGAAAGAACATATAAATCACTGACATTACTTATAATACTTCCGCCATGATATTTATTGAATTGCGGATAAATATTCTTGATAAGGAGATTTTGGTTGTTGAGTAACCGCTGTACCTCTTGGTTTTCCATTGGTTTTTTTTGACCAAATGAAAGTAAAATCTCACTGTTATCATTTTTAGCTAAACTAATTGCACGTGATAAAAATAATTTTAATCCACTCAATGTATAAGGAGGATCTGTCCAAATAATGTCAAAATCTTTGGTGTAAACGTTAGCGCGTTTTAGATCTAAATACTCGGTATTAATAAAAAAATCATTTTGATTCGCTATATCTTGGATAAATGTTAATAGATCTTGATCTATATCTTTGACAAAAATATTTTTTGAAGAATAATGTCCGAGTTTTTTAAATGCCATCATTAAGGCTAAAGAAGTTAAATCATCATCGCCTAAGAATAGAATGTTTTGTTTAAATACTCGTGGGTTATTAAGTAATAACATTACCCTGCTTATTGATGTCTCTAATGTTGCATGAGCTTGATCTAATAAGACATTGACTTGTGGTCTGTTGTTATATATGGGCTCCAGTAAAACGGATAGTTCATTTGCAAACTCTTCTCGTTTTTCATTTGAAGAAAGTAAATTATATTTATTGATATCAATTGATTTATATTTCAGTTCATTTTGAACGTATTTTATACCTGTTGAGTTTAATTTAAAAACCCCTTTATTTTCAGCAAAATTATACTTTATTAATTCTTTTTTAAATGCCGAGATGATAGGAATAGGTAAATTGCTTTTTAATGAAAGGTCTTTGTTTGATGTACGGTCATATAAATATAAGCGTATTAGTAAGGTCTCTAATACTTCAACCGGGTGTGACAACTTCATGTTGTTTTTTATAATGCCTAGTGTATTCATCGTAATCTCTTTTTGCATATTCTTATAATCTGATAGCGTAATTAATGTCCAGAATTGTTCATTCAGATATCTAAATTATACTTGAATCTGTTACCGTCGCTCTTTCTGAATCCTGCCATTTATCTCTCCCCATAAATGCTACAAATCCGACGAGTAATTTATAAAATTCAACATTATATAGTGGCTTATAATTTTCAACTAGTTTCTATTTCTAAATAAATAATAAACTAGAGGAGTATAACGTGTGGTTTTAGTTATTTATAACATATTGAAATAGCAACTTAAGTTATATTAACTTATTTTTATTTTATTGGTGTTCATATATAAGTGCTTTTTGATCTTCTATATAGTTTGGTAAAAACCAATTTATTATTTTAATTAATGCGGGATAATTAATTGAGTTTTATAAAAAATAAAGAATGGTTATTACAATATGGAAAATAACGCGATGCTCGACTTTTATGGTGAGTTGAAATGACATAGCCGCTCCTTTATACGCAATTAACTTGAAGATGCAGGAATTAAAGTCTGGAAATTATCGGTCAGCCGGGTAGCTAATTCCTGTACTTTTTCGGGTAAGGTGACATGAAAAAAATGATGAAGGGTTTCACGGAACGTTTTGGTATCCGGGAAATAGACATTGTTTCGTACCTGCTCATTCGCGTACTTCCATAATCGCTCAATCGGGTTGAGGTTAGGGCTGTAAGGAGGCAGATAATGCAACTTGATATTCAGGACCTCAGCAAAAAATTGAACTATTTTAGCGCGGTGTAACTCTCAATAAATTGTTGCTGTTTATCCATATCGAATTTATGAGGTGTTCCCACCGGTTTCTTGTAGTTGAATCCCTGACGGTGGAGCCATTTTGTCATCCCGGCCACAGAGAAAGTGACCTGCCAGCGTGCCCAGACCCAAGCAACAATTTGTGCGGTCGTGTGCATCAAATTTGCCGTCAGATACGCGACTCACAAGAACTGTGATTTAGTTCAATTATTACCCGATATAAAACTATAAAAATAAAATATTGAAAATTATTAATCTTTAAAAAACAGTAAAAATAGTGTGCTCGTGCCCTGATCAACAAATAAGTCACCACCAGATATTTCTGGTTTAACAAACCAGGGCAAATTATCAGGATCTTGATAAATAGACGCCATTTCCCTGAATTGCATGCAATTGACAATTCTTGGTGTACCAATTGCTCCAGAATCAATTAATGCTTTTATTTTAATAAATCTTGGTAATGCTCTGCGATAATAAGCGACGAACAGGGGAACTTTTTGAAATCGGCAGATGGCAATCATTTCGTTGCATTCTTCAAATGTTAATGCCATTGGTTTTTCGACATAAACACTTTTGCCAGTTTATGCTGCCAAAATAGTATCTTTCTTATGGGTAGAAGGTGGGGTAGCAATATAAACGGCATCAACTTCCGGATCATTAATCAAAGATTCGGCATCTGAATACCATTTTCGGATATTGTGCCGCTTGGCAAAATCTTTGGCTAAATCTGCATTGCGGCGCATGACAGCGACTAATTCTGAATTCTCTAACTTATAAAAAGCAGGACCACTTTTTACTTCTGTTACATTACCACAACCTATAATACCCCATCTTACTTTTTGCATTGCGTTTTTCCGATATATCAATTTGTTGATTTGTAAAATATAGAGGAAAGTTTATAACAGTATCGTTTTCTATTCTATATTTCTCTGTTCAACAGATTAGTTTCTTTTATATAAAAGTGATTAATATTCAGTACGTTATTTAAGGTATTACCCTGATTTTAAAAGTGAGTAACGCATTCAGGCGATACTTTTCTTCTGTTGTGGCATAATGCGCGGCTATCGGTTTTATCATCTCCCTTTTTATTCACTTATAAGAGCAACAGTTGTGTTAAGTACAAACAACATCACTATGCAGTTTGGCAGTAAGCCACTGTTTGAAAATATTTCTGTCAAATTCGGCAACGGTAACCGTTATGGTCTGATTGGGGCGAATGGGGCAGGTAAATCTACTTTCATGAAAATCTTGGGCAGAGATTTAACCCCAACTTCCGGTAATGTCAGCCTTGATCCTAATGAGCGTCTGGGTAAGTTGCGTCAGGATCAGTTTGCTTTCGAAGAATATACCGTGTTGGATACCGTCATCATGGGGCATAAGGAGCTGTGGGAAGTCAAACAGGAGCGTGACCGCATTTATGCGATGACAGAAATGAGCGAAGAAGATGGCTATCGTGTCGCGGATCTGGAAGTCGCTTATGGTGAGATGGATGGTTACAGTGCAGAAGCGCGTGCTGGCGAATTGTTGCTGGGTGTCGGAATTCCTGTTGAGCAGCATTATGGCTTGATGAGTGCAGTAGCTCCGGGCTGGAAATTGCGTGTATTGTTGGCACAAGCTTTGTTTTCCGATCCTGATGTCTTGCTGCTCGATGAACCAACCAACAACCTGGATATCGATACTATCCGTTGGTTGGAGGAAGTGCTCAACGAACGTAACAGCACTATGATCATCATTTCCCATGACCGTCATTTTCTGAATACGGTATGTACCCATATGGCCGATTTGGACTATGGTGAACTGCGTTTGTTCCCTGGCAATTATGATGAGTATATGATTGCCGCAACGCAAGCTCGTGAACGTTTGCTGGCTGATAATGCCAAGAAAAAGGCACAGATTGCTGAATTGCAGTCATTCGTTAGCCGTTTCAGTGCTAATGCTTCCAAATCTAAACAGGCAACTTCCCGTGCCCGTCAGATTGATAAGATCCAGTTGGAAGAAGTGAAAGCTTCCAGCCGTCAGAATCCTTATATCCGCTTTGAGCAAGAGAAAAAACTGTTCCGTAATGCACTGGAATTAGAGGATTTGACCAAAGGTTACGATAACGGACCACTGTTCAAGGATCTGAATTTGCTGATGGAAGTCGGTGAAAAGATGGCGGTAATCGGTGAAAACGGTATTGGTAAAACGACACTCTTGAAGACCCTGGTGGGTGAAGAAACACCAAATAGCGGCACAATTAAATGGTCCGAAAACAGCACGATTGGCTATTACGCACAGGATCACGCCAGTGATTTTAACTGTGATATGACCGTATTTGAGTGGATGAGCCAATGGAAGCATGAAGGCGATGATGAGCAGGCAGTACGCAGTATTCTCGGCCGCTTATTGTTTGGGCAGGATGATATCAAGAAGAAAGTCGGTGTGCTGTCTGGTGGTGAGAAAGGTCGGATGCTGTTTGGCAAACTGATGATGCATAAGCCTAACATTTTGGTTATGGATGAACCAACTAACCACTTGGATATGGAGTCTATCGAATCTTTGAACCTTGCGCTGGAACTCTATCAGGGAACGCTGATTTTCGTCTCCCATGACCGTGCCTTTGTTAGTTCACTGGCTAGCCGTATTTTGGAGATTAAATCCGATAAGGTTATTGATTTTAAAGGTACTTATGATGAGTATCTGAGAAGTCAGGGTATTGTCGGGTAAGCCGGATTTATATTGGAAGAGAAACATCCAGCCAAATTTGGCTGGATGTTTCTTTATAAAACTTCCAATGGGCATAGTTATTGCCAGACATAGTTACTGTGATTGGCAAATCTCACACAAGGGATCTTTCAGCAACATTATTTGGCGAAATTGCATTGTCATTGCATCGAAAAGTAATACTTTGCCACAACAGGTTTGCCCGTATTGGGTTAATAGTTTAATGGTTTCTATTGCCTGCAAGGAGCCGATCGTTCCTACTAATGGCGCCATGACACCTGCTTCAGCACAAGTCAGGCTGTTTTCACCAAACAAGCGGCTTAGGCAACGATAACAAGGCTCTTTCGGTTGGTAAGTAAAGACAGAAAGTTGGCCTTCCATGCGGATCGCAGCACCCGATACCAACGTTATTTTACGCCTATAACACAGGTGATTGAGTTGTTCACGAATGGCAACATTATCTGTACAGTCGAGCACAATTTCGTGTTGGCTGATTAGCTCATCTAACGCCGGATCATCCAATAGCCCTTCAATGGGGTTGATGGTGATGTGTGGGTTGAGCTCCCGCAGGGTCAGCGCCGCGGAATGTACTTTTGCCATACCAATGCGCTCATCGCGGTGGAGGATTTGTCGTTGCAGATTAGAAAGGGAAACCGTATCAAAATCCAGCAGGGTAATTGTCCCAATACCCGCCACTGCAAGATATTGGGAAGCGGCACAACCAAGCCCTCCAGCACCCACTATTAACACCTTGGCAGATTTTAATGCTTCCTGCCCGTCGAAATCGAAACCACGTAAGACAATTTGTCGGTTATAACGCAGGGTCTCTTCATCGGTAAGTTCGACTACCATTTTTCGGTATCTTCTTATTATTGGATTTTCAGTTATTGATTTTTCAGTAAATAGTTGAAAAGCTCGATTTGCACGGTTTCACCAGCAACAACATGTCCACGTTCCCGTTCCAACACAATAAAACAGTTGCCAAGATCATATGAACTAAAGATATGCGAGCCTTGATGCCCCGTAGTTTGTACCTCTAATTCACCATGTTCATTCAGTGAAGCAATACCGCGTTGGAAATCCAGTCTGCCGGGGGATTTTTTCAAGGGTGTTGTCGTCTTGGCGGTGAGACGCATAGGCGGTTGCCATGCAGTAAAACCCGATAGGTGGGCAATCAACGGTTGTACTAATTGGTAGAAGGTGAGCACGGCAGACACCGGATTGCCGGGTAAGCCGCAGAACCAGGCATTTTCCAATTTACCAAAGGCGAAAGGCTTACCCGGTTTAATGGCGAGTTTCCAAAAACTGATTTTTCCTGCTTCTTCTAAGATTTGTTTGGTGTAATCAGCTTCACCAACGGAAACGCCACCGCTGCTGATTACTAAATCAGCTTTTTTATCTGCTTCAATAAAGGTCTGGCGCAATGCATCGGGATCATCGCGGATTACGCCAAGATCGATGATTTCACAATCCAGTTTTTCCAACATCAGGCGAATGGCAAATCGGTTGGTATCGTAAATTTGGCCTGCTTGTAAGGGTTCACCGATGGGTTGTAACTCGTCACCGGTAGAAAAAATGGCAATTTTCAGTTTGCGGACAACATCAACCGTTGTAATGCCTAGTGAAGCAATCAGTGGTAATTGTGCTGTGGAGAGTTTGATCCCTTTTGGTAATACCAACGCATTTTGGCTGATATCTTCCCCAATGGTGCGAATATTCTGCCCTGATTTTACCGGATGGGTGAAGCAAATTCCTGTTTCGGTAACCTCCGTTTGTTCTTGCATAACAATAGCATCAGCACCAGAAGGAATGGGAGCACCGGTCATAATGCGGATGCAACTGCCAGTCGGCCATTCCTGCTGAAACGGCATACCCGCCAACGCCTTGCCTGCCATTGGCAAGGTTTGGTTTTCGTTAAGATCTGCAAGGCGAATGGCATAACCATCCATTGCTGAGTTATCAAACGAGGGTACGTTGATCGGGGAAATGATATCAGTGGCGGTAATTCTGCCCGCAGATTCAGTCAGGTTAATGGTTTCTGTCGTGATCAGAGGAGTAGCAGTGAGGGGAACGGTGTGTGCCAGTAATTTTTCTAGTGCCTGATCAAGTGAGATTAAATCTGAGGTATGACAATGATCCATAAGAAACTCCCTATACGCCGCAAATTGCGGACAAGTGTTTATTCTTGTATTGAATGCATTATGGCAAAGATTGCATTGATGGGGAATGACAGGCAATGGTGACTGCCAAAGAGAGGTTGTTAAGAAAAGATATATATTATATTTATGATTTGTTATAACTGAATAATGCCTACCAAATCAATTAACTTCATTACTATTTAATCACTATGAAAAATAAAACTGTTACATCTGGTAGTCGTAACTATCAGGCTTTTCAGATTGCATTAAGCGGTTTTCTCGCTTTGGTTGTTGCAATGGGAATAGGACGCTTCACTTTTACCCCACAAGTTCCATTGATGATCGCTGAGTCCCAACTGACATTAACGAGTGCGGGAATAGTCGCAGCATTCAATTACCTCGGCTATCTGGCGGGTTCTTATGATGCCATGCGGGCGCAACGTTTTGTGGAATACCGTTTGTGGAGCGGTTTGTGGGGAGCGGTCATTATCACCTTGCTTTCCGCATTGTTGGATGGACCCATATTGCACAGTATTGCCCGCTTTTTTATTGGCTGGGCAAGTGGCTGGACGTTGGTATTGGTAGCCGCATGGGCGAATGATGAGTTGACAAAATTGAATCATCCAGGATTGAGTGCAGCCGTTTTCTCAGGGACGGGGGTGGGGATCTTTATCAGTGGCATGGTAGCAATTGGGGTTCAATCCTGGCAGATGAGTGCCGCCAATGCGTGGATGTTATATGGCATTCTGGCGCTGTTATTCAGTATTTATGTCAGTCGCTATCTGCCTCGCAGCGGTGAATTGCACCGTCCGCAGACGGCGATCCAAACACTGAACATGACACCGGAAATCAAGCGATTGGTGTGGTGTTATAGTCTGGCTGGGTTTGGCTATATTTTACCTGCGACGTTTCTTTCCCAAATGGCGACAGAGCGTTTCCCTGATAGCTTGTTTGCCCAATTTGTCTGGCCAATATTTGGTGGTGCTTCGGTCATTGGTATCATGCTGGGAATTTTGCTGCGTAATGTATCAACATCTCAAATCCGCCTGGCGGTTACGTTATGGCTTCAGGCTCTGGGTATTTTGATTGCCGAAATGTTACCGGGCATTGGTGGTTTGATGATTGGGGCATTGCTGGTAGGCGGTGGATTTATGTGTGTAGTACAGCTTGCTTTGCAGTATGGTCGTGAATTGGCGCCCAATCATGCCCGATATATGGCGGGATTGCTGACCACCGGTTATGCGCTAGGGCAATTGGTAGGGCCAATGTTATCAGCTATTTCGACATGGCTGACAGGCAAATTGGAACCTGCTTTGTATATTGCATTTATTGGGTTGCTCATTGCCGGGTTGCTGGTATTTTATCGCACTAATACTCATCGTGAACCATCCTGATTTGGTGCATTGAGGATGTACAGGTATAGTTATGCGCCTATTCGTGTATTCGCGCAGACGATATATGCGTAGAACAAGATAGAATAGATTAGTGTGGTATTACATTCGCCGATATCTGCGTAAAATAAGTGTCCCGATTTCCCGTCAAGTAACGGAAATATTTACCTTGGAGAAACTGATGTCATCCCTAAGTACAGAAGCTGCACTGGTGCATTCGGCACTGGTTGACCGTGGTCTTGAAACCCCATTGCGTGGACCAACTTTGGCGCCAGAGGTGCGTAAAGCACGCATTGAGGAACATATGACAGAAATTATGAAGCTGTTAAATCTCGATTTGAGTGATGACAGTTTGGCAGATACGCCGGGTCGTATCGCGAAAATGTATGTGGATGAGATATTCTCAGGGTTGGACTATAACAATTTCCCGAAAATTACGCTGATAGAAAATAAAATGAAAGTAGATGAAATGGTGACAGTGCGTGATATTACGATGACCAGCACTTGTGAACACCATTTTGTCACTATTGATGGCAAAGCCACGGTTGCTTATATTCCTAAGGACAAAGTCATTGGTTTGTCAAAGATTAACCGCATTGTCCAGTTTTTTGCGCAGCGCCCACAAGTGCAGGAGCGTTTAACACAGCAGATCCTGATTGCACTACAAATCCTGCTTGGTACAAATAACGTCGCTGTTTCCATCGATGCTGTCCATTATTGCGTGAAAGCGCGTGGTATTCGCGATGCGACCAGTACCACAACGACGACTTCGCTGGGAGGGTTATTTAAAACCAGCCAGAATACACGACAGGAGTTCCTGCGTGCTGTGCGCCATTTGCACTTATCATGATGAATTTCTATTACCATGAAACACAGTTGTAATGGGGTAATGTGTCAGAGAATTGAGATACTTGATAGTGTGCGCGGTTTTGCCATTTTGGGAATATTGCTGCTGAACATTTCCAGTTTTGCCTTGCCATATGCAGCCTATATGAATCTGTTTTATAAAGATTCAGTTTCGTTCTCTGACGTGATGACATGGTCTGTATTGAATACCTTTACTCAGGGAAAATTTTTGTTCATCTTGACGCTGTTGTTCGGAGCATCACTCGAATTGCTTCGGCAGCGGGGGCGTGATTGGAATATCCCCAGGTTACTGGTTTTGGCTGTTATTGGTTTATTGCATGGTGTTTTGCTATGGGATGGCGACATTTTGTTGTCATATGGCGTTGTTGGCTTATTAGCATGGCGTTTTATCGATAATCGTCAAAAATTGTTTGGTACAGCGGTGACTTTCTATTTATTTGGCGTAATGATGTTTTACCTTCTGGGACTCTTTCCCTTAGGAGAAAATAATTCATTCTGGCAGCCTACACCGGAAGATATTTCTTATGAAAACTACTGGAAAACGTATGGTGGATTATTGGCCATAGAATATCGTATTCGTCAGATAAGCGGTGCGATGATTGTGGTGATTGTGCAATATGGCTGGCAAATAATGGGTGTCATGCTTTGTGGTGCTATGTTGCTGCGTAATGGTTGGTTAAAAGGGGAATTCAGTCGTAAACATTACCGCCGATTAGCATTATGCCTGATCCCCGTTGGTATGACGATTCAGGGTATTGCCTTGTCGATACAATATTTATATCCCTACAGTTATTTTGCATCCTGGACTGTCCGTTATACCATCACTGAATTGGCAACACCGCTGCTGGCATTGGCTTATATCGCACTGATTTATGGGTTTTGGTCTGCTATTTCACATTGGAAAATCACGTTTTGGCTCCGGCAGGTTGGGAAAATGGCACTGAGTAGCTATTTGTTGCAAACACTGGTTTGTACCACACTTTTTTATCGCTTTGAGTTATTTGGGCAGTTTAGCCGTTTGGAGTTAATGGCATTTATTCCCTTTATCTGGGCATTGAATATTTGGTTTGCTTGCTGGTGGTTGAAGCGTTATTCTCAGGGCCCGATGGAAAAGCTCTGGCGCAGTTTAACAGTAAAGTTGGCAGGTAAGGTTTAGGAAAAGCTTTGCGCCAACCATTTCACCTCTGACAGATTTTTAGAGGTTAATAGGTTTCAGGTTGCAGTTTAGTTTTGTCGGTAAACTGCAACTTTTATCCATTCTTATTTCCTTTGCGGCTTCCTTTCTAATTCTTGTAACTCCTCTGGTGATACCGCAGGGTAACCTTGAATTCCTGTTGGTACAGTATGTTGGGCAGGGATCGGCATTAATGGGCCTAAAAAGCGAGGTTCACGTTTTAAAATATAGAGATCAGTCAAGGCGCCGAGACGAGCCAATACTTCCCTGAGACGGATCGTCATCATATTCTTGGGGGAGGGAACCACATAACATTGTGCTGCTATACCAAAATGCATAGCGATAAACAGGGCTCGTTCGCAATGAAAGCGCTGAGTGATGATAGTAAAATCGTTGGTATCAAATACCTTGCGGGTTCTGACAACCGAGTCCAATGTTCTGAAACCGGCAAAGTCCATCACAATGTTACTGGCCGGAATTCCTGCCTTGATCAAATCCTTCCGCATAGTAATTGGCTCATTATAACTATGCTGGGCGTTATCCCCACTCAATAGCAGGTATTTGACTTTACCGCTGTTGTAAGCATTAACCGCTCCTTGGATCCGATAGAAATAATATTGGTTATATGTACCAGTTTTATAATATTTGGATGTGCCGAGTACCATACCGACTTCTCGCTCAGGCAATTGCCTGACATCATCAAAAATGTAAGGAGCAGTTTTCCAGCTAACCCAACGGTCAAGCATAACGGCTGCCAGTATAAGGACAGCAATAATAAAAATGAGACCAGTAATCAAGCGCTTCCACATGATTTTTGTTTGCCTTATATGCGCTGATGAGCCAATGCCCTAAAGGCTACTTGACTTGAAATATTGAAGCAAGTTTTGGGGGAGCATATCGGAATTAAACGGATTCAATTTAAAAAATATAAAGCAATTATTTATGATTTATCTGGCTGGATGATTATTTGATTATTTTTCAAGCCTGCCAATATGACTGGCAGGCTTATTACCAATATTATCAGAATGAAGTACGTTTATAGACGCGATATTCTGGTTTCCAGAAATTGCGTTCAATCGCCTCATCCAATGCATCTTCCGATGTAACGATCGCTACACCTTGAATTTGGGCTTTTTTTGCCACTTCTTTGGCTATTTTGCGGGAAACATCCTGGATATCATCAATCAGTGGCAACAATGGTCCAGAGCCTGTTTGTGCCAGCGGTGAACAATCCGCTAATGCGCGGCTGGCAGCCATCAACATATCATCGGTAACACGTTTAGCGCCGGCAGCGATAACGCCTAAACCGATCCCTGGGAAGATATAGGAGTTGTTACATTGTGCGATGGGATATTCCTGACCGTCATATTTTACTGGTGCAAATGGGCTTCCTGTCGCGACCAATGCCTTGCCTTCCGTCCAGTTGATGATGTCTTCTGGACGAGCTTCCACACGTGATGTTGGGTTGGAAAGAGGCATCACGACTGGACGTTCACAATGTTTGTGCATTTCACGAATGATCTCTTCGGTGAACAGACCAGATTGACCAGAAACACCAATTAGGACCGTTGGTTTGGCGTTGCGAACCACGTCCATCAATGAGAGAGAATCGCTGGTAGCATTCCACGATTGTAAGGTAGAGCTTTTCTGTACCAATGCACTTTGGAAATCCAGCAAGTTTGGCAGCTTGTCGGTAAGGAGGCCAAAGCGGTCAACCATAAACACGCGAGCACGAGCCTGTTCATCACTCAGTCCTTCAGATTTCATTTGAGCAATGATCTGCTCGGCAATACCACAGCCCGCAGAGCCGGCACCAAGGAATGCCACGGTTTGATCTTTTAGTTGGCGGCCTGCGGCACGGCTGGCGGCAATCAGGCTACCCAAGGCAACGGCTGCGGTGCCCTGGATATCATCATTGAAGCAGCAAAGCTCATCGCGATAGCGGTTCAACAGTGGCATGGCGTTGTTTTGGGCAAAATCTTCAAATTGCAGAAGTACGTTAGGCCAGCGACGTTTCACGGCCTGAATAAATTCATCCACAAATTCATCATACTCTTTGCCAGTAATACGTGGATGACGCCAGCCCATATACAGTGGATCATTGAGGCGCTGTGGGTTATTTGTTCCCACATCCAGAACCACAGGCAGGGTATAAGCAGGGCTGATCCCGCCACAGGAGGTATACAGTGACAGTTTACCGATAGGAATACCCATGCCTCCGATTCCCTGATCACCCAGACCAAGGATACGCTCACCATCGGTAACAACGATAACTTTTACATTCTGCTTAGTGGCATTTTGCAGCATATCATCAATGTAAGCCCGATTTGGGTAGGAGATAAACAGGCCACGAGCACGACGGTAAATGTCAGAAAAGTGTTCACACGCAGCACCAACAGTTGGCGTGTAGATAATAGGCATCATTTCGCTTAAATGGGCATCAAGGAGGCGATAGAACAGCGTTTCGTTGGTGTCTTGAATATTCCTTAAATAAATGTGTCTATCGATATCGTTTTTGAAATCGACATATTGACGGTAGGCGCGTTCTGCCTGCTCTTCTATTGTTTCAACGGCCTGTGGCAATAAGCCATGTAAGTTGAAATTACTGCGTTCTTCTTCTGTAAAGGCACTGCCTTTATTCAGCAGAGGAAATTCCAACAAGATAGGGCCAGCGTAGGGAATATAGAGAGGACGTTTACTTTCGTGTTCCAGTTCCATGATGCTTACTCTTTGAACTTATCAATAACAAAATCGGCTACCGATCCTAAGAAGATAAAAACAATAAGTACAGTAAATGTTACTTAGATATGATTATCATGAGCAAAAATGAGAGATAACATACAGAATTAGCTAATAAAATGTTATTGGATGATGTACATATCAAAATGTATACCGTTCTACTTTTGTACAACCGAGCGCAGTTAATGTGCATTCTGTAGCATTCCATTGTGATAAATGGCTATTTTCACCTTCTACCAATACTGCTCGTTTAATGGATTGGCAATTGCTGCCTGCCATATTCATGAAAATCAGTGCGGCCTGTAATGGGGGTAAGCTTGGGTTGAATGCAGCATTTTCTGCATAACGGCCGGTATAAATTTTCCCTTGTTCATCTTGCAGGGCAATTCCTGCATGGGATTGGCTATAAGGTGCATGGCTGTAATTTGCTGCATCCAATGCTGCTTGCACCAATTCGTCACTGGTAGCTAACTGATAGCCGTGATTAACCTCATCCAGCAGCAATGGTGTATCGGCTAAATCGTGTGGGCCAAAAGCTTCTGGCAGGTAGTCAGCCAGAGTTAATGGTGGACGATTGGGGAGATAAACCTCCAATTGTGTTCCACTATTCAGTTCATTCATAAATTGTCGGCAATGGCCACAAGGTGAATAGTTGACAGTGATAGCAACCAGCTTTTTCTCACCACGCAGCCAAGCATGAGTGATGGCTGATTGTTCTGCATGAACGGTTTGCTGCAATGGTATGCCAGCGAATTCCATATTGGCACCGAAATAGAGATTACCACTTTCTCCCCGTGCAATTGCACCAACATAAAAATGGGAAATAGGGGCAAGGGAATAGGCGGCAGCAAGTGGCAATAAGGCCAATGCCAGTGTTTGATCATCAAATCCGCTGAGCTGTTTGATTGACTCCACTTGCTCTGCTGTCAGCATGGCTGGAAAATCGTCGTAGCCAATATAAGGTAATAGGGCTTTTTGTAGTTCAGGTGTAATTTCTGACCAAATAGCGTGAAAACGAGCTTGCATAGAATGATCTCCAAATTAATTGAAGGTCATTCTAGGACGTCTGTTCAGGTTTGCAATGTGATATAGGCTATATAATTAATGAAATCGGTGTAATAACAATATTATTTTAGTCAACCATGTCAAATTTTTGCTGTTTTAATTGGCTTGTTTGCTTTTTTATTGCAATTTTGTAACGACTGAGGTCATAGTCATTCATAAAATGGTTAACCAAATAGATGCAGCAATACTGGAAATAGAAAAGGTGCAATCAGCGAGGTAATAATGCCGCAGGTCATTAAAGCCAGTGAGCTGTATGCACCTTCAACATGATCTATTTCCGCACAGCGAGCCGTTCCCACCGCATGGGATGCTGTACCCATTGCCAATCCCCGTGCCGCCTGGGTTTTTATTTTTAGAACGTTAAACAGATTGTGACCAAAGATAGCTCCTAAAATACCTACCAAAATGACACACGCTGCGCTAATGGCAGGAATACCACCAATGGAATCGGCTACAGCCATAGCGATTGGGGTCGTCACGGATTTGGGGAGAATAGAGGCCACAATTTCAGGTGTAGCACCTGCCCATAATGCGATGGCAGTTCCTGTAACCATTGCGACAACGCTGCCCACAAAACAGATGCCAATAATGGATTTCCATTGAGCCCGGATTTGATGTAGCTGTTCATACAGAGGAAAAGCCAGAGCAACAACGGCAGGTTGCAGCAAATCATTCAGTATCCGGCTACCGGCAAAATAGTGTTTGTAAGGGGTATGAGTCAGCAGCAGCAAGGGAATGATAACGGCCATTGAGATCAATAACGGATTAAATATAGGCAGTTTGAGTCGTACTGACAGTTTTTTAGCGCAGTAAAATACAATCAGGGTTAACGGTAGTGACCACCAAATATGGCTTAACATTTTTTTTTCTCTTTCGGTTCTTGTGATAACTGTTGCGATGGACTTGTTGGTGTTGAGGTGGGTGGTTGCTGCTTAGTACTTGTTTGGTTAGTATCCATTTGTTGAGTCCCAATAATGATACGTTCACGATGAATATAGTGGGAGCTGTAAGCAACGACGACCATAACAATCACTGTGCTAACGATACAAGACAGGAGGATGGGGAGCATTTGTTGGCTAAGCTGTGGGTAATAATCCATGATCCCCACCCCGATGGGCAAAAAGAGCAGTGTCATGTTTTTCATCAATAAGCTACAGCCTGGTTTTACCCAATGTGAGGGAATAATTTGGGATGCGAGTAAACCAAACAGGAGAAGTAAGCCAATAATACTGCCGGGGAGAGAGAAAGGAAGCAGTGCCGAAATAATATTCCCCGCGATCAGGCACAAATAGAGCAGCGCAAATGCGCGCAGATATTGCCAACCTATTATCAGCACATTTTGGAAAGACATAATCAATAATTCCTCAATACAACGAGGGTTTTATCATACGACTAACATTGTGAATGTGCCACACATCACATTAAAAAGCGGGTCTTTTTTGGAACCCGCTTTATTATCTAATTGATAATTAATGATATCTATCAAAGATATGCAACTATCATTTAACCAGCATACCTGGCTGGGCGCCACTATCTGGGCTTAGCAAGAAAATATCTTTTCCACCAGGGCCAGCCGCCATCACCATGCCTTCTGAAATACCGAAGCGCATTTTGCGTGGAGCAAGGTTGGCAACCATCACAGTCAGACGATTTTCCAGTGTCTTAGGATCAGGATAGGCTGAACGAATACCAGAGAAGACTTGGCGAGTCTCACCACCGAGATCAAGTGTTAGTTTCAGTAACTTATCTGAACCTTCGACAAAATCAGCCTGTTTGATTAGGGCAATGCGCAAGTCAACCTTGGCAAAGTCATCAAATGCAATGGTGTCCTGAATTGGATCATCTGCCAGTGGGCCTGTTACGGTTTTTTGTGGTTCGATGCTCTCTTTCGAATCAGCAACCATTGCTTCAATTTTAGCCATTTCGATGCGGTTGAACAGCGCCTTGAATGGTGAAACGTCATGGTTTAACAGAGGCTGCTGGATACTGTCCCAGGTCAGTTCAGTATTCAGGAAGGCTTCTGCTCGTGTGGACAAACCTGGAAGAACAGGTTTCAGGTAAGTCATCAGCACGCGGAACAGGTTAATTCCCATTGAGCAGATTGCTTGCAGATCAGCGTCACGGCCTTCTTGTTTCGCCACAACCCACGGTGCTTGCTCATCAACATAGCGGTTAGCCAGATCAGCCAGTGCCATAATTTCACGGATTGCCTTGCCGAATTCACGGTTGGTAAAGTCTTCTGCGATACCCTGTGCAGCTTCGACAAATTTCTGGTATAGCGCAGGATCAGCGAGTTGGTCTGCCAGTTTGCCCCCAAAGCGCTTGTTGATAAAGCCTGCATTGCGTGAAGCAAGGTTAACCACTTTATTAACGATATCGCTGTTTACACGCTGAACAAAATCTTCCAGATTCAGATCAATATCATCAATGCGGGAAGAGAGTTTTGCCGCGTAGTAATAGCGTAGGCAGTCTGCATCAAGGTGTTTCAGATAAGTACTAGCCTTGATGAAGGTGCCACGAGATTTAGACATCTTAGTGCCGTTAACCGTGATGTAGCCATGGACGAACAGGTTGGTTGGCTTACGGTAATTACAACCTTCCAGCATGGCAGGCCAGAACAAACTGTGGAAATAAACGATATCTTTGCCAATAAAATGGTAGAGATCGGCTTTGGAATCTTTCTCCCAGAATTCATCGAAATTCAGGTCATTACGTTTATCACACAGATTCTTGAACGAGCCCATATAGCCAATGGGAGCATCCAGCCAGACATAGAAATATTTACCTGGCTGATCAGGGATCTCAAAGCCAAAATAAGGTGCATCACGGGTAATATCCCATTGTTGCAGCCCAGCTTCGAACCACTCCTGCATTTTATTTGCCACTTGTTCCTGCAAAGTGCCAGAACGTGTCCATTTTTGCAGCATATCGCTGAAAGCAGGCAGATCGAAGAAGAAATGCTCTGTATCACGCATTTCTGGCGTTGCCCCAGAGACAACGGAACGAGGATTAAGCAATTCCGTTGGAGAATAGGTGGTTCCGCAGACTTCACAGTTATCGCCATACTGATCTTCTGCCTTACATTTCGGGCAGGAGCCTTTGACGAAACGGTCTGGCAGGAACATATTTTTTTCTGGATCATATAATTGAGAAATCGTCCGATTTTTAATGTAACCGTTCTTTTTCAGTTCCAGATAAATTTTGGAGGCAAGCGCTCTGTTCTCTTCGCTGTGCGTAGAGTGGTAATTATCATAGCTAATGGCAAAACCGGCAAAATCCTGCTGATGCTCTAGGCTCACCTTGGCAATCATCTCTTCTGGAGAGATACCACTCTGCTGGGCTTTCAGCATAATTGGTGTACCGTGGGCATCATCGGCACAGACAAAGTGAACCTCTTTGCCGCGCATTCGATGATAACGAACCCAAATATCAGCCTGAATGTGTTCCAGAATATGACCGAGATGAATTGGACCGTTAGCATAAGGTAACGCACAGGTCACCAATAATTTGTTCGCGACTTGAGACATAGTTAGGATCTGACTTCCATAAAGTGAAAAGGGTTTTTGATGTTACCTGATAAGGAGCGTTGCCGCTAGGGTAACGCAAGATCTTCATCACTTTTACTCGTTGCCTTTATCCGAAGTGGTTAGCTTCTGTTATGATGGCCAAAACAGTTTTAGGTTGAAAAAGATAAATCAAAAGGAGCCGGGATGAACTTACAATCCCCCGAGCAGACCAATCCTGACCTGCTGAAAGAACATGTTGTAAAGATATTAACGACATTCAAACATCTGACTTTAGAACAAGATTTGATTGCCCTGAAAGCATTGCATCATTGCACTATGCTGGATGGGATATTGCATATTGAATTGACCATGCCGTTTGTCTGGAAACGCGCCTTCGAAATATTAAAGAAAGAAACCACCCAACCCTTGCAATCTGCGACGGGAGCAAAATCTGTTGAATGGCGATTAACCCACAATATCAGCACATTGTGCCGATCCAATAATCTGCCTGGTGTTAATGGCGTGCGCAATATCGTGGCAGTCAGTTCAGGGAAAGGGGGCGTAGGGAAATCCAGCACAGCGGTGAATCTGGCGCTGGCGCTGGCACAGGAAGGCGCAAAAGTGGGAATTTTGGATGCGGATATTTATGGCCCGTCTATCCCCAATATGCTTGGTACAGCCAAAGAGCGCCCGACTTCCCCTGATGGACAGCATATGGCGCCAATTATGGTTCACAGCATGGCTACCAACTCTATTGGCTACCTTGTTACCGATGATAACGCGATGGTATGGCGTGGACCGATGGCAAGTAAGGCCTTGATGCAGATGCTGCAAGATACGCTGTGGCCGGATCTGGATTATCTGGTGATTGATATGCCGCCAGGAACAGGCGATATTCAACTAACACTGTCCCAGAATATTCCGGTGACGGGGGCGTTGGTTGTCACAACACCGCAGGATATTGCCCTGATCGATGCGATGAAAGGCATCGTCATGTTCCAGAAAGTCAATGTGCCAGTGTTGGGGATTATTGAGAACATGAGTACCCATATTTGCGGTAATTGCGGTCATCATGAGCCAATTTTCGGCACGGGTGGGGCGGCAAAACTGGCAGAAAAATATCATTGCCAATTACTGGGGCAGATCCCGCTGCATATTTCACTGCGTGAAGATCTTGATCGTGGTGAACCAACAGTAATTAGCCAGCCTGACAGTGAATTTGCAGATATTTATCGTGAAATTGCTGCCAATATTTCTGCGAAGATGTATTGGCAGGGCGAAAAAATCCCAACTGAAATTTCTTTTCGTGCAGTTTGATTAATGAGTTTAACCGTATGTAACAGCGGTTGCGTAGAAAATGTTGGTCAATGGCTCAATTGATACGGAGTCATTGATCAGTGCTCAGTGCTCAATGTTTTCTCTATTTTCTACCGCAATGTGGCTCCTCATCATCCGAGATCCGGTTGCATATTTTTGTGAAAATTATTTGCAGAATATTTTCCCTCAGAGGCATAAAATTGCGGGATTTTTATGCGAAGCGTATCGAAAAAAACGAGACTTATCTTGTTTACTCTGGAATAGAAGTCATTAACTCCCTATAATCCGCCAAACATGGTGTTAGCAAATACCATATTTCTACTTTATTTTTTCTTTTTTAACCAGGTTATTTTTAGTATGGCTGATGAAGCACATAAGTGTACAATCGTAGGTATTTCAGGTGCCTCCGCCTCAGGCAAAAGCCTTATTGCCAGCACACTTTATCGAGAATTACGGGCTCAGGTTGGTGATCACAATATCGGCGTTATTCCAGAAGATTGCTATTATAAAGACCAAACTAACACCCCGATAGAAGAACGTTATAAAGTTAATTATGATCACCCAAATTCAATGGATCACAATTTACTATTCGAACATCTTCAGGCATTGAAAGCTGGAAAATCCATTGAATTGCCACAATATGACTACGTTGAGCACACCCGCAAACCTGAATCCATTCATTTTGAACCGAAAAGAGTTATTATCCTCGAAGGTATTCTACTATTAACAGATAAGCGTCTACGCCAAGAACTGGATTTCTCCATTTTTGTCGATACGCCACTGGATATTTGTTTGATGCGCCGCATCAAACGTGATGTGAATGAACGCGGACGTTCATTGGATTCCGTGATGGAGCAGTACAAGAAAACCGTGCGCCCAATGTTCCTGCAATTTATCGAGCCATCGAAACAATATGCCGATATTATTGTCCCTCGTGGTGGTAAAAACCGCGTGGCCATTGATATTTTAAAAGCCAAGATTGGCCAATTTTGCGAATAATCTGTTGTTCAGGTATTCATAAGTATCATCGTATTTGAGAGGAAATAATGCGACTCTGTGACCGTGACATTATTAAATGGCTAGATGAAGGTAAGCTGGTAATTACCCCTCGTCCCCCTGTTGAACGTATTAATGGGGCAACTGCTGATGTGCGCCTTGGGAATCAGTTTCGTGTTTTTCGTGGTCATACTGCCGCCTATATTGATTTGAGTGGCCCTAAGGCGGAAGTCAATGCGGCACTTGACCGTGTCATGAGCGATGAAATTATTTTGTCAGATGGAGAAGCATTTTTCCTCCATCCTGGCGAATTGGCTTTGGCAGTAACACTGGAATCTGTCACACTTCCGGATAATTTAGTCGGTTGGTTGGATGGTCGCTCATCTTTGGCACGCCTTGGTTTGATGGTTCATGTTACTGCGCATCGCATTGATCCAGGTTGGCAGGGGCAAATTGTCCTGGAATTCTACAATTCAGGCAAACTGCCTTTAGCCTTGCGTCCTGGTATGGTAATAGGTGCATTGAGTTTTGAACCGCTTTCTGGCTCTGCTGAGCGACCTTATAACCGACGTCAGGATGCTAAATATAAAAATCAGCAGGGAGCCGTAGGTAGCCGAATCAGTGAGGATTAATCTTTTCTGGTAAAAGCCTTCTGGTGAAAAATAGTCTTCTTGTGAACATGAGACTGGGGAAGTCATGAAAAGGTTGTTGACGACACTCATTATTTTGTTGGTAGTCATTGTGGCCGGCCTGACGGCATTGGTTATGCTGGTTAATCCCAATGATTTTCGTGGCTACATAGTCAAACAAGTACAAAAGAAGAGTGGCTACCAGCTCGTGTTGCGGGATGACTTGCGCTGGCATGTTTGGCCCAAGTTAAGCATTCTGACCGGTGAGATCTCTCTGACTGCTGAGAATGCCAAGGTACCGACCATTGTGGCCGAAAATATGCGTCTGGATGTGGAGTTGCTGCCACTGCTGTCTCATCAACTCTCAGTCAAAGAAGTGATGTTGAAAGGGGCTGTTTTGCAGTTCACACCGGATAGCCAGCCGAAAAAGCAGCCAGAAGCCCCAATTGCGCCGGAAAGTGATATTCATTATCCAGTCGTCACGGGAAGCCAGGCTTGGAAACTGGATATTGCCAGAATCAGGTTAGTGGATAGCTTACTGATCTGGCAAACCAACGAGCATTCTCAATTAAATGTCCGTGATCTCAATTTGTTGTTGGAGCGAAGTGATCAAGATCACGTTAGCCTTAGCCTCCGCAGTGAAATCAATAAAAATCAACAAGAGCTGTCATTTGAACTCAATTCGTTGGTAGATATCTCTGATTATCCACAGCAGCTATCGGTCGACATTAATTCTTTTGAATACCAATTCCAGGGTATTGGGTTACCGTCTGCGGGTATCCAAGGAACGGGCAGTGCCATAGTGAAATATCAGGCTGCACCTGAATCAATTGTGTTGCAAAAAATGGTATTGACGATGAATGACGGGAATGAGCTGAAAGGGAATATTACTGCCGTTTTGCAAGATAAGCCGCGATATTCCATCAATCTGAGTTCGTCAAAGTTCAATTTAGATAACCTGTTGGGGTGGGATGCTTTACCGAAAAAGACGCCTCAGGCAAAGCATGATTATCGGGTTGAAAATAATTCCTTAAAACCGGTGATTGCAACGTCGGTTTCGGTATTATCTAATTATGACCTTACCTTTTTGCAAGGGTTTGATGCTGATATCTCATTTATGGCAGATAAATTCATTTATCAGGGCATGGATGTTAATCATTTTGGCCTGCAAGCGAGTAATAACAGTGGCCTTACGGAAATCACAAAATTAAGTGGCAATGTGTTTGGTGGACATTTTGCGCTACCGACTTCAATTGATGCCACAGTTGTTCCTGCGAAACTGCACACAAAGCCGCTCTTGCAAGGGATTGAGATACAACCTTTGTTAACTGCATTGGCATTGCCATCGATATTCAACGGTCAGCTTAATGTTGATGGTGATCTTTGGGGAGAAGGTTATGACGAGTATGCTATTTCTCATTATTGGCAAGGTGATTTGAATATCGATTTAAAAAACGCGCGGTTGGAAGGATTGAATATTCCTCAGCTTATTCAACAATCTTTTGCACGAGCAACAAATCAAGTCAGCCAACCTACAAATACAGATGATTTCACTGAAGCTAAAAGCATGTCGGTAAAAGCACAACTGGAGCGCGGTGAGATTAAAATCAGTGAACTTGCGGCAACTTCAGGCATGTTCAATATTAGAGGGCAGGGGAAAGCCAATTTACTGAAGCAAAACACCGATGTTTCATTATGGGTGCAATTAACCAATGGATGGGGTAAGCAGAACGAATTAGTACGTCGTTTGGCGCAGTTAAAAATCCCACTGCGGGTTTATGGTGACTGGAACAACCTGCAATATGCGTTGAATGTAGAACCCATGTTACGTGATGAATTACAGCAGAAGGCCAAAAAATCGATCAAAGATTGGCTTGAAAATAATAGCAGTAAGGAAAACATTAAAGCGTTGGAAGATCTACTGGATAAAAATAAGTGATCGCTTCGGCGATCACCTATTTTACTGAGGGTTATAACGAAACTATTCCATTTTAAAGTGATGGATTAGTGTTGAACTTACTGTTTCTATCAATACCCTATAACCTGATAATAGAAGTTTGGAACCCAACCTAATTGAGGCGTCGTGATAGATATTGTTAAGGTGTCTTTCGACAAACCATCCCCGTTTGCATTGCCGCGTTGTGTTTTGACATCAGCCAGATAACTGGGGCGTTGATTATCAAAATTATCTCCGACAACACTTGCCTGACATGAGATGATGCCATTTGGCAAAGTAGTGGGCAGTTTGATTTTGTAGAAGTGGGTATAGTAAGTCACTCCGCCGATCTCGGCTGCATGAGAATCCCCAATGGGTTCACTACCTACCGCAACCCCATTTATCACGAATATCTCACCCAGCTTGATAATGGTGTGCTCGTCTATGATTCGACGTGACTCAATACCTAATCCAATCAGATTACCCAAGCCTAAATTTCTTACAAAGGCTTGTTTATCAGGAATATCCGCCCCGTTTTTGCTTTTCGCCAGTCGGCTATCCGCGTTAGCTTTTGCTGCTATCGCATTGGTATTGGCATCACTCGCTAATGTTTCAACTTTGCTGATGCGAGTATCAACCTCTACTTTGCTATAAGCGCCTACATCAGAAGCGGTAAGTTTAATATCGGATAACAGGGCTTTACCATTGACGGTGCGTGTGAGTGGGACTCGGCTATCTGCATTGTTATTCGCTTTATTTGCCAGACCTTTAATATCTTCAAGGCGACTTTCTACCTCTACTTTAGTATAGGCATTCACATCAGAGGCCGTCAGATCAATATCGGATAACAGAGCCTTGCCATTCACAGTGCGAGTCAATGGGACTTTGTGCTCCGCAGTGTTATGGGCATTATTGGCTGTCTCCTTAACTTCATCGATAAGGATGTTAATCTCCGCCTTGTTATAGGTATCGACATTGGCTGCGGTGAGTTCAATATCTGTTGACAGTTCTTTGCCGTTGATCTTACGGGTTAATGGCACTTTGCTGTCAGCAAGTTGAACAGCAGAGTTCGCTGTCTGGTTGGCGGCATCAGCCAGTTTTTCAACTTTGCCGATACTATCATCGAGTTCCGCTTTATTGTAAGTACCAACATCAACGGCATGTAGCTCAATATCAGTTAACAGTTCTTTGCCATTCACTTTACGAGTTGATGGCACTTTGTTATTGGCATCTTTACTCGCTGTCTCGGCTTTGTTATAGGCAGATTCTGCCAGCTTATCGACCTTACCTATACGATCATCGATTTCTACTTTGTTATAAGTACCAACATCAGCCGCAGTCAGCTCAATATCAGTTAACAGCTCTTTGCCATTAACTTTGAGAGTTGATGGGACGCTGTTACTAACACCTTTAAGGGCGTCATTTGCATGCTGATTGGCAGTATCTGCCAGGGACTTAACATCCTTGATCTGGGCGTCAGTTTCGCCTTTGTTATAGGCATCAACATCTGCCGCAGTTAATTGAATATCTGCTGATAGCTCTTTGCCATTGATTTTACGGGATTCTGGGACTTTTTTGTCAAGCTCTTGAATGGCGAGACTAGCGTTATTATTGGCAGTATTAGCCAGTTGTTGAACATTGTCGACTTGTGCTTTAACGCCGTTGATAAGGTCATCCGTTTCCTTCTTATTGTAAGCATGAATATCGGATGCTGTCAGTTCAATATCCGTTATCAGTTCCTTGCCATTGACTTTACGGGTTGATGGGACTTTATCCTTGGCAGCTTGAATTGCGATATTGGCGTTGTTATTGGCAGTTTCTGCCAGTTTGTCAACCTTGCCGACACGGTCATCAATCTCTGCTTTGTTATAGGTATCAATATCCGCTGCGGTCAGTTGAACATCCGCTGACAGCTCTTTGCCATTGACTTTGCGGGAGAGTGGTACTTTGTTATCGGCACTGTTAAGAGCAGCATTTGCCTGCTGGTTGGCAGTTTCTGCCAGTTTGTCAACCTTGCTGACACGGTCATCAATCTCGGCTTTGTTATAGGTATCAATATCCGCCGCAGTCAGTTGAACATCGGTTGACAACTCTTTGCCATTAACCTTACGGGTTAACGGGACTTTGCTATTAGCATCTTTAATCGCGGTATTGGCATTGTTATAGGCAGATTCTGCCAGCTTATCAACTTTACCGACGCGGTCATCGATTTCCGCTTTATTGTAAGTATCGACATCCGCTGCAGACAGCTCAATGTCAGTTAACAGCTCTTTGCCATTAACTTTGCGAGTTGATGGGACGCTGTTATTAACACGTTGAAGGGCGTCATTCGCCTGCTGATTGGCAGTTTCTGCCAGTTTGTCAACCTTGCTGACACGGTCATCAATCTCGGCTTTGTTGTAGGTATCAATATCCGCCGCAGTCAGTTGAATATCTGCTGACAGCTCTTTGCCATTGACTTTACGGGTTAACGGGACTTTACTCTTAGCGTCTTGGGTTGCGGTATTGGCATTATTATTGGCGTTTTCAGCTAAATTATTAACATTGTCGATCTGTACTTTGACATCTTTGATGATGGCATCAGTTTCTTCTTTACCATAGGCACCAACATCAACTGCGCGTAATTCAATGTCAGATAATAGCTCTTTGCCATTGATTTTGCGGGATTCCGGGACTTTGTTCTTAGCATCTTGAATAGCCGTATTGGCGTTGTTATTGGCAGTTTCCGCTAGCTTCTCAACATTACCGATACGATCATCGATTTCTACTTTATTGTAAGTACCGACATCAGCCGCACCCAATTCAATATCGGTTGTTAACTCTTTATTATTGATTTTGCGGGATTCTGGAACTTTCTTGCTAAGCTCTTGAATGGCAGTGTTGGCGTTGTTATTGGCGGTGTCAGTTGCTTGCTGAACTGTGTTGATGCGATCGTCAATTTCTTTCTTATCGTAAGTGCCGACATCATTTGCTGTTAATTGGATGTCTATTAGCAACTCTTTGTTGTTGATCTTGCGACTTAATGGGACTTTCTTATCCAACTGTTTAAGGGCTTCGTTGGCATTCTCATTAGCAGTGTTAGCCGATTTATCAACGTTTGCGATAAGCCCATCGACTTCCTGCCTGGTGTAGGCATTCACATCATGTGCGGTAATTCCGATATCGCTTATCAGCTCTTTTCCGTTGATTTTACGGGATAATGGAACCTTAGTGCTTACCTGATCAAGTGCTTTATTGGCTGTTTGGCTGACCCTATCGACAAGGGAGTCTGTTTGAATTTTGTCATAGGCGCCGACATCCGTTGCTGTCAGTTCAATATCTTTGGACAGTTCCTTACCATTAACTTTGCGCGTTGATGGTACATATTTATTTGTCGAGAGTATCGAATTAACCGACTCATTGGCTTGATTGGCTAATTCATATGCTATTTTTACTGCCTTGGGTGTTGCAGCATGAACTTCGCTATCACTGCCGACTTCATTACTTAACGCAACAAATCCTCTTTTTCCTAAGGTAGCACTTGGGTGGTCACGGCTTTCGGCGTGTTCTTTAATTTTTTCTCTCACATAACTGCGAGATGCGAAACCGGAAAGCAGTTCTTTTATCCATCCTGTCAGGCCACTGTTGTTAACCGTCAGAGCCATACGGATAGCTTGTTCCTGAGATTCTGGTTTGTAGAGTTCGGCACAATTTCCTACCGCAATTAGTGTGCCATCTTTATCGAATAGGCCAATTTCACGAACCCACCAATTACCTTCACCTTCAGGAAGTATTTGTTCGGCGATAACTTGGGCGGGTGTTTGGGGATTGATGAGTAAGGCATCAAGTTCAGCGCGATGTTTTTCATTAATCAATCCGGATTGGTTGACATTGGGTGTAGGTGAACTGCCACCACCATCACCTACAGCCATATGGGTAATCTCAAGTTTGATACCTGATGAGGCTGCTTTTTCCAGTTTTTCTGTGCCAGCCTGTGTCAATAATGCAAAATATTCTGTACTCATATAAACCCTCACTTTATCAACAATAAATAGGTGTATTGCTAACCTAGCCGCAAGAGATATTTTGTAGAGCTCTTGGGCCATATGAAGGCGGTATGACATCTCCGCTAACTACCATGGAACGGGTTTATTGTACTTAGGGTAATCATGAACAAATACTTTAAAAATTAAATGAAACTGATAAAACTTATAGGAATAAAAAAAACCGGACTTATGCCGGTTTTTTCTCAGTAGGCGATATCGTTTTAATATCGTGGGTTATATTTCTGCCATTTCTTCAATGGTCAGTGGGGTAATTTTCACTTTATTGATGCGGTGGCTGGTGATTTCCAGCGCTTCAAACAGATAGTCACTAATCTTCAATTGCTCGCCCTGTCGCGGAATGTGTTGCAGATGTTCCATCAACAAGCCTGCTAGTGTCTGGTATTCCCGTTTTTCATCCAATGGCAGCGGCACATAAAGCACCAAATCTTCCAGTGGCATAAATCCATTGGCGATCCAATATCCCTCTTCCATGACCTGAATATCATGGCGAGCATCGATCTCTCCGCTGCCTACAGGAAGGTTACCTGTAATGGTTTCCATCACATCGGTTACCGTAACCACCCCTTCGACAGACCCGAACTCATCGACAACAAAGGCAAAATGAGTTTGCGCTTTACGGAACTGTTCCAGTGCCTGTAGCAAGGAGAGCGATTCCGGGAAAATCAACGGTTGCTGGACTAACTTCCTTAAATCGAAAGTATTGTGAGTCAGTTGTTGATTAAGGATATCAATCACATGTACCACGCCAAGTGGTTCGTCACCACTCTGTTCATCTGTAACTACAATTCGCGTATGTGGCTTTTGTTCCAGTAAGGTAGTCAATTTTTCCGTAGGGGAATGGACATCAAGATAAATCACATCATGGCGTGAAGTCATGATGCTACTGACGGTACGTTGTGCCATGCTGAGAACGCGGGCAATCATCTGGCGTTCCTGGGGCTCAAAGATTTCTTTGCTATCTGTATGATCTGCAATCAGGTCAGAAGTATGGTTATCCAACGCAGCGTTTTCGCGTTTGCCATTTAAAATGTGAAGAACAGCTTCTGCGGTTCTTTCGCGCAGGGAGCGGGAAGCGCTCAAAAACTTGCGGCGATTGAACTGAGCGAACTGGTTCAGTGCTTCAATCATGATGGAGAAGCCGATGGCAGCATAGAGATAGCCTTTCGGAATATGATAGCCAAAGCCTTCTGCAACCAGGCTAAAGCCAATCATTAGTAAGAAGCTGAGACACAGGATCACGATTGTGGGATGTGCATTGACAAATTTTGTCAGCGGTTTGCTGGCCCATATCATCAGGATCATAGCAATAGTTACAGCCGCAATCATGATACCAATGTGGTTGACCATTCCTACGGCGGTGATAACAGAATCCAGAGAAAATACCGCATCTAAGACGATAATTTGCACAACAACTGCCCAGAAGCTAGCTCCTTTGCGTTGTTGGTTAGTATGCAAGGTTTTTCCTTCTAACCGTTCATTCAATTCCATTGTCGCTTTGAACAGCAAGAAGATCCCCCCTATCAACATAATTAAATCACGGGCACTGAAAGGGTGTTCCCATAAAGTAACCAAGGGATTAGTCAGGGAAATGAGCCAGGATAAGCTGAATAGCAACAATATCCTCATAAGAAGGGCGCAGGAAAGCCCTGTCAGGCGAGCTTTATCTCTCTCTTTTTCAGGTAGTTTATCTGCCAGAATGGCAATGAATATTAAGTTGTCTATTCCGAGAACAATTTCTAAAACGATAAGTGTGGCCAGACCTGCCCATATCGTCGGATCAGCGATCCATTCCATATAATTTGTTTTACCTTTTAGTGGGACGGCATTTGCCGACTATTAAATAATGCGTATTGAAATGCGAAATATCAATAGTTGATTTGTCTCAGTTGGAAATTTTTTCAGCAAAAAAACGTTACGCCGATATCGATTGCATCAATAACTACCGTCAATGGCCTTTCCTGAGTTAACATGTAACTTCATTAACAAATTGCCCGCCCTGTTTTGTTGCATACGGTATGTATTACATTTGGTATTGCGTATAGCATCTTGGGTGGGCGGCAGTCATTATTAGACGGGAGTTATTCATGTCCAAACAGCAGATCGGTGTTGTCGGTATGGCGGTAATGGGGCGCAACCTGGCGTTGAATATTGAAAGCCGTGGTTACTCTGTATCTATTTTTAACCGCTCCAGCGATAAAACAGATGAAGTTATTGCTGAAAATCCAGGGAAAAAATTAGTTCCAAGTTATTCCATTGAAGAGTTTGTCGATTCGCTGGAAAAGCCACGTCGTATTCTGTTGATGGTTAAGGCGGGTGAAGCTACGGATAAAACCATTGCATCACTGATGCCACATTTGGATAAGGGTGACATTCTGATCGATGGTGGCAACACCTATTTTCAGGATACTATTCGCCGTAACCGTGAGTTGTCCGCTCAGGGCATTAATTTTATCGGTACGGGGGTTTCTGGTGGTGAAGAAGGCGCATTGAAAGGCCCTTCAATTATGCCGGGTGGTCAAAAAGAGGCTTATGAGTTGGTGGCTCCAATTCTGAAAGAGATCGCTGCTCAGGTTGATGGCGAGCCTTGTGTGACTTACATCGGGGCAGATGGTGCAGGTCATTATGTGAAGATGGTTCATAATGGCATTGAATATGGTGATATGCAGCTAATTGCAGAAGCTTATTCTCTGTTGAAAAGCGCATTGAACCTGAGCAATCAGGCGTTGGCTGACGTGTTCAGTGATTGGAACCAAGGTGAACTAAGCAGCTACTTGATCGAAATTACTGCCGACATTTTTCGTAAGCAAGATGAAGACGGGAAATATCTGGTTGACGTGATTCTGGATGAAGCGGCCAACAAAGGCACCGGTAAGTGGACTAGCCAAAGCTCGTTGGATCTGGGTATTCCAGTAACACTCATCACAGAATCTGTCTTTGCACGCTATATTTCTTCCCTGAAAGATCAGCGCGTAGCTGCATCCAAAGTTCTGTCAGGCCCAAAAGTTCAGCCATTCAATGGAGATAAGGCTGAATTTATCGAGAAAGTCCGCCGTGCTCTGTATTTGGGTAAGATTGTTTCTTATGCGCAAGGCTTTCAGCAGTTGAAAGCGGCATCGGATGAGTACAACTGGGATCTGAACTATGGCGAAATTGCTAAGATCTTCCGTGCTGGTTGTATTATTCGTGCGCAATTTCTGCAAAAAATCACCGATGCATACAATGAAAACTCAGCTATCGCTAACCTGCTTTTAGCGCCTTACTTCAAACAAATCGCAGATGAATATCAGCAAGCTCTGCGTGATGTTATTTCTTACGGTGTGCAGAATGGTATCCCAACACCAACATTCTCTGCTGCTATCTCTTATTACGACAGCTATCGTTCTGCTGTATTGCCGGCTAACCTGATTCAGGCACAGCGTGATTACTTTGGTGCGCACACTTACAAGCGTACTGATAAAGAAGGTGTTTTCCACACTGAATGGTTGGACTAATCATTAAATATCTTTATAAGATATAAAATATTCCCAAAGTAAGGTGCTGAGTTTTCAGCACCTTTTTTGTGAAATGACGTGAAGTAAAAGTAAAGTATCAATTTGGAGGTTGCCACTTAAGTAATCGTTGGGCAAATCTCTCCAACCAGTGTGCTATCTCTGCATCGTGGAGATAAAGAAATACAGCGAGGCTGAGGATAGCGAGGCTGAGTATTACCAGAACAAAAATATTATTCATATAATAATCACCCATCTTTTGCCTGGTTAAATTATAGCAAAATTTAAGTTGTTTTTAATTTATTGGGCATTTTCTTAAGGCTATCTTTAATCGATTATTTTCCGAAAGGTAATTAATTCTGGCATAGCGATGCGACGGTAATCTGCTGCATTCAAAATAATTGAACGCTCCAGACTACCTGCATTAAATGCCAATTCCTCATAGCGTTCAAATAAAAGCGGATCGGCAACCAATTTCAGATCTGGATGAAAACTAAATGGTGGGATGGCACCAAAAACACAACGGGTCAATTCAGAAACCTCTTTTGGGCTTGCTAAAGATGCTCGGCTCCCTCCTATTTGTTTGGCAAGAATAGCAAGATCAGCTTGTTGGTCAGCAGGTAAGACAGCAAGGACATACTGTCGGTAACCATTTCCTTTCACATGGCAAACCAGGCCTTTAGCACCTTGCCCTAGCTGGGTTCCCCGTATTTTTGCCACTTCTTCTGAACGGCCGCCAGTAGCGTGTTCCATGACTTGATAGCGGGCATTGTTGTTGTCTAATAGGGTAGTGAGGCGTTCAAAGATGTCGTTTTTTAGCAAAATATTCTCCTGTATAAACTCAAAGTAAAAATTGATACCTATTTTTTCCGTCTTGCATCAGCAATTATTGATTCTGGTCAACATTACTGGGGTAGATAAGTGTCACATTGTAATTCCAGTTTTTTACACTAAGATTTGGAATACTTCAGTAAAATCTAAGGAGTTTCAAATGGCAGCATCAACTTTCTTTATCCCACCAGTGAATAAAATCGGTATGGGATGCATGACTGAAGCTGTAGAATTAATGAAAAATTATGGCTACAGACAGGCTTTGATTGTCACTGACCGCGTGTTAAACGAGATTGGTGTTGTTGGAAAAGTTCAGGCTTTGCTGGCAGATGTTGGGATAAAAAGTGCAATTTATGATGGAACAAATCCAAATCCAACTACGATTAATGTTGGGGAAGGTTTGGAGATCCTGCGCCAGCATAACTGTGATTGTGTGATCTCTTTAGGTGGTGGTTCACCGCATGACTGTGCCAAAGGTATTGCGCTGGTGGCAGCTAATGGCGGAGATATTCGTGATTATGAAGGGGTTGATCGTTCGGCTAAACCACAGCTACCTCTGATTGCCATCAATACTACTGCGGGAACAGCTTCTGAAATGACGCGTTTCTGTATTATTACGGATGTTGAACGTCATATCAAAATGGCCATTGTGGATAAAAATGTAACGCCTATTTTGTCAGTCAATGATTCTGTCCTGATGGCAGGGATGCCAAAAGGATTGACCGCTGCAACAGGAATGGATGCATTGACTCATGCGATTGAGGCTTATGTCTCTACGGCGGCAAACCCCATTACTGATGCTTGCGCCTTGAAAGCGGTGACAATGATTAGCAATTATTTGCGCCGTGCGGTTGAAGATGGTAATGATATGGAAGCGCGTGAGAATATGGCTTATGCCCAATTCTTGGCTGGCATGGCATTCAATAATGCCTCTTTGGGATATGTCCATGCCATGGCACACCAGTTAGGTGGATTTTATGATTTGCCACACGGTGTCTGCAATGCGGTTTTATTGCCACATGTACAGAGATTCAATGCAAAAGTTTCTGCTGCTCGTTTGAGAGATATTGCGGCGGCTATGGGCGTTGAGGTTGGAGCTTTAAATGATACGCAAGGTGCTGAAGCTTGTATCCATGCAATCAGTGAATTGGCAAAAGATGTGAATATTCCATCAGGTTTGTCTGAATTGAATGTAAAAGAGGAAGATTTGCCAATATTAGCAACTAATGCGTTGAAAGATGCCTGTGGTTTCACCAATCCCATTCAGGCATCACATGAAGAAATCGTTGTTATCTTTAAGGCAGCAATGTGATTCACTGAGTCGTGGTTTTAATCACTGAATGTTCTAGTCACATCACGATCCACTGACAAGCCTCATTATTTTCTACGGGATTTGTCAGTGGGTTGAAATATGTCTTAACGAAATGCCATGTTCTTCCTTTCAGGTCTACTGTGGCTTTATTTCATATACCGGATGAAAATATTATCTTCTACTATCACCATTATGCTTTACATAATCCATATGATTGTTCGGTGAAGTGTTCGAGTTAAATCCCTACGCAACATTCTTCTTGTAAGAAGTTGATCAGATTTCCCAAGTGCTGATAATCAGGTATACATACGATAGTACGGCTGTGTTTCTCTTGACGAATTAGTCCGACCTTCACCATACGGTTGAGATGATGTGACAGTGTTGAAGGGGGAATATCTAAAGCTTTCTGAATTTCCCCTACCGAGGCTCCTTTATGGCCAGCCTTAACTAAAAACCGGAATACAGCTAATCGGTGACAATTCCCCAGTTCCGCCAGACTTTCTGCGACTTCTTCGTGTTTCATACGCGTCTCTAAATCCAAAATTCTATGTTTCTAGAAATATACTTGACAGAAATTGCAATGGCAATCTATCATCCTTAATATTTCCATACTACTAGAAATATAGATATATTAAGGATCTGGTATGTCTTCTCAATTACAAGAAACCCTAAACATGTTTGTCTTCCTCGCCATAGAGTTATCAGCCTTGTTTATTGGTATCAGTTTGTTGGTTGGTATTCTCCAGCGGCATATACCTCCATCCAAGGTGGAAGCGTTACTGAGTGCTAACCGGAAAAGGGGATATTTTCTGGCTGCTGTCCTCGGATCTATCACTCCTTTCTGTAGTTGTTCGACTATTCCTATGTTGAAAGGGTTAATTCGTGCCAAAGCTGGTTTTGGTCCAATGATGGTATTTTTATTTTCTTCCCCACTATTGAATCCCATCATCGTTGTATTATTTGTTGCTACTTTTGGTCTGATGCTAACAGCTATTTACGTACTCTCTGCCTTTCTGGTGTCATTGGGTGCCGGATGGTTGCTACAAATATTGGGATTTGAACGTTATGTACGCCACGAAGAGACATCTAGTTGCGGAGTTTCTAAGAGTAGTTGTGACGTTAAGCCAGCGGTATCAAACAGTTGTGAAGCAATGGCAGCTCCCTGTTGTTCTGCTACCCAGATGATCACGCAATCTACAGGTTGCTGCGATAACCAAACCACTAAAGCGGTTCGTCCAAAAAGTAAGTATAGCGGTCTGTGGCAGGAAGCTTGGGCAGATTTTAAGAATGTATTACCTTATTTATTCATCGGCATAGCAATAGGTAGTGTGATTTATGGCTATGTTCCTACTAGTCTGCTTGAAAAATATGCTGGCTCAGATAATCCTTTTGCTATCCCAGTTGCTGCTGTCATTGGGATACCACTATATCTTCGTGCCGAAGCTTTGATACCGCTTTCAGCAGCTTTGATGACGAAAGGGGTCAGTGTCGGAGCGATTCTGGCGTTAATTATCGGTGGTGCTGGCGCCAGCCTGACCGAGCTAATTTTATTACGCTCCTTGTTCACATTTAAGCTTTTGGCGGCCTTTGTCGCTGTTATCCTTGCGATGGCAATGATAGCAGGTTACGCGGCTTTACTATTTTTCTGAATGTTCATCAAATAAACGTATTAGGTCGATCGTTATTAGAATTATGTCAGGACTAAGGTTGGGTTTTATTTGAGATTATAGGAATAGAATGATGAAAACTAAAGAACAACAGTTGTCTCAGCGAGTTGAAAATGTACAAAATTACTACGGTACAACGCTTTCGAGCAAGGAAGACCTGGTAACTAATGTTTGTACTGTAGATGAACCACCTTCTGACGAGATCAAAGCTATATTAAAGGCAATCCACCCAGATGTGCAGCAGCGTTTTTATGGCTGTGGTACTCCTTTTCCTCCTTTACTGGCTGGATCAACCGTGTTGGATTTAGGTTGCGGTAGCGGGAGAGATTGCTTCATTTTATCTAAGCTGGTAGGGCCAGAAGGGAAAGTTATCGGTGTAGATACGACTCTTAAGCAAATTGAATTTGCCAAGAGTTACATCGAATATCACCGAGAAGCCTATGGTTATAGCGAAAGTAATGTACATTTTATACACGGTAATATTGAATCCTTGGATCTACTCAATTTACCGCAGAATAATGTTGATGTCATAGTCTCCAATTGTGTCATTAACTTAGCTGCTGCAAAATCTGATGTGCTTCAGGGCATGGTCCGGTTGCTCAAACCTGGTGGAGAAATTTATTTTGCTGATATTTTCTCTGATCGCAGACTCTCCCAAGAGTTGAAAAATGATCCATTGCTGATTGGAGAATGTATTGGTGATGTATTGTATTATGGCGACTTTGTGCGAATAGCGCGTGATGCAGGTTTTCGGGATATACGAATTGTTGCAAGCAATCTAAAGACTATTAGCAACAAATCCATTGAAGAAAAGCTGGGTGGTGCAAGACTATATTCAATGACTCTTAGGTTATTTAAGATTGATCTAGAAGATAGTTGCGAAGATTATGGTCAAGTCGCTATATACAGAGGTAATCTCCCTGATTCCCCTATTCGCTTTATGTTTGATCAAGAACATGTATTTGAAACAGGGAAAGCGGTGCCAGTATGCCGGAATATGGCAGATATCATTTGTAAAAGTCGATACCATAACTTATTTAATGTGATTGGTGAAGGCCATATACATTATGGAATTTTTAACTGTGGAACAGCTTCAAGCAATTCTGCTGTCTCAGTTGAGGTTCCCATAAGCGCACCAGGTGGTTGTTGCTGCTAAACAGAGTAAATAGAATTCTCTAATTATCACTGACAATGGATTTACAATTTGCTTAGGTGTTTTGAGTAGTAGAATTTGAATAGCCACATTATTATTGTTGTGACATCCTATCTCAGATATAACAGGTTATCTAATAGGGCAGTGAGAAGCCACTTCGCACATATAGCTTGGCGAAGTGGCTGTTATTTTTCTAGGCCATTATTCCTGTACCGAAAATTATTCCTTGGCTGAGTGCCGCTGCCGCAATTGGCGGATGATGCTACTGAGATCGAGCTTTTGATCCTGGAGTAAAACCAGCAGATGATAGAGCAAATCTGCGGCTTCGTTAGTCAACTCTTCTCGATCATTGACTGTCGCTGCTAATGCGGTCTCGATGCCTTCTTCGCCCACTTTTTGGGCGATGCGTTTTGTGCCGCTGGCATATAAACGAGCCGTATAGGAACTGTCTGGCGAGGCATTTTTTCGGCTTGCCAATAATTGTTCCAATTCATAGAGAAAACCCCATTCAGTTTGCGCAGGAGCAAAACAGCTTTCACTGCCTTTATGACAAGTGGGGCCAATAGGCTCGACTAAGGCTAGCAGGGTGTCGTTGTCACAGTCGGGATAAATATCGACCAGATTCAGAAAGTGGCCGGAGCTTTCGCCTTTTGTCCATAATCGCTGTTTAGTGCGGGAAAAAAAGGTTACTTTGCCAGAATTAAGCGTAACATTCAGTGCCTCCTGATTCATGTAACCCATCATTAACACGGTTCCTGAGGTGGCATGTTGGACGATGATGGGCATCAGATTATCCACTTTTTTCCAATTCAGTTTCTCAATTTCTTGGGTTGTTAATTGTCGTGCTGTCAGCATGTTCTAACCTCGATACCCTGTGTAGCAAGATATTGTTTAAGTTCACTGATATTAATGATCTGCTTGTGAAAAACCGAGGCAGCCAAAGCACCATCAACCTTTGCCAATTGAAAAGCATCGAGGAAATGTTCCGGTGCTCCAGCGCCTCCAGACGCAATTAATGGTACAGAACAGACATCACGCACTAATTTCAGTTGGGTAATATCATAACCATTACGGACACCATCCTGGTTCATCATATTCAGGACGATTTCACCCGCACCGCGTAGTTGGACTTCTTTGATCCAATCCAATGTTTGCCAGTGTGTTACGGCTGTGCGTTTTTCATCCCCTGTAAATTGGTAAACTTGATAACTGTTCGTATTCTCATCAAACCATGTATCAATACCCACTACGACACATTGCACACCGTAGCGATCAGCCAGACGGTTAATTAAACCTGGATCAGCCAGAGCTGGGGAGTTAATGGAAATTTTATCTGCACCGAATGCTAAAATTTGTCCCGCTTCTTCGACGGTTTTAATACCACCGGCTACGCAGAAAGGGATGTCGATAACTTCAGCGACTTTTGCCACCCAGCTTTTATCTACCACACGGCCATCGGAGGAAGCAGTAATATCGTAAAATACTAATTCGTCAGCCCCCTCCTGAGCATAACGCTGTGCGAGAGGAACAATATCACCGATAATTTCATGGTTACGGAATTGTACGCCTTTGACGACTTGTCCATCACGGACATCCAGACAGGGAATTATGCGTTTTGCCAACATTGAATAGCCTCCGTCAGGGTAAATTTTCTTTCCAGTAATGCGCGCCCGACAATGACACCTGCCACACCAGAAGCAGGCAGGAGAGAGATATCGGTGAGACTACCAATACCACCAGAAGCTTGAAATTGGATTTGCGGATATTGCTGGCTGATTTCTTGATAGAGCACAATATTAGATCCGTTTAATGTGCCATCACGGGAAATATCGGTACATAAAACATGTTTTAGTCCAACAGGGAGATATTGTTCAATAACATATTCAAGGGTAGTGTTGCTGTTTTCTTGCCAACCGCTAATGGCGACTTGTTTTATCCCATCTGCATTGATGCGGACGTCCAGTGCCAGCACAATTGCCTCTGCCCCGTGGTTTTGCAACCATTGTTTGACTAATTCGGGCCGTGTAATGGCAGTGGAACCAATGACAACTCGGCTTGCACCTGCTTCAAGCAGTGTTTTTATATCTGCCTCTGAACGAATTCCACCGCCAACTTGAACGGGCACAGTAACGCCTGCCAATAGCGCTTTTAAGAGGACAATTTGGCGTTTGGCAGGATCTTTTGCACCAGTCAGATCCACTAAATGCAGTAACTTAGCACCTTCCTGTTCATATTGCTGTAAGCGAGAGAGTGGAGAGTTGCCATAATCCCGACGTTGGTCATAATCTCCCTGATGTAAACGCACCACATTGCCATCGATTAAATCTAATGCAGGTATGATCATGTGATTACATCTCCAAAAAGTTTTTGAGTAGCTGTGCACCTGCTGCCCCTGAACGTTCAGGATGGAATTGCACTCCGAAGAAATTGTCTTTTGCAATGGCACTACTAAATGTATTGCCATATTCAGTTTGGGCAATTGTATATTCACCGACAGGCAGGGCATAACTGTGAACAAAATAGAAACGGGAGTTATCTGCAATATGGCGAAACAGTGGATTACCTGTCTGCGCGTGCACTTGATTCCAGCCCATATGTGGCAATGGCAGATCTGCGGTCATCATTTTTTTGACAGGCGCGTCAATGAGCTGCAATAGAGGGATGTTATCTCCTTCTTCACTGACACGGGCTAGTAATTGCATACCGAGACAGATACCTAATACGGGTTGGGTAAGAGAATTAATCAAGGGAATTAATTGCCGTTGTTCAAGTTGTGTCATCGCGGCAGTCGCCGTACCCACTCCCGGTAGAAAGAGTTTATCGGCTGCTTGAACAATATCCGCGTCTAAACTCACCGTTGGCTCATAACCTAAGCGACGGATGGCATAGGTAACAGAAGCGAGGTTAGCGCAGCCTGTATCGAGAATAACAACGTTCATCGTGGCTTCCTTTTATCGCCTTTCCTATAAAACACCTTTGGAACTCGGCAAAATATTGCCTTCTACGCGAATGGCTTGTCGCAAAGTTCGACCAAAGACTTTAAACAGGCTTTCTGCCCGATGGTGATCGTTCTTGCCTTTGGTTTTTAGGTGCAAAGTGCATCCCATGGTGTAAGAGAGGGAACGGAAAAAATGTTCGATCATTTCTGTACTCAAATCTCCAACCCGCTGGTGTTTAAATTCAGCTTTATATTCAAGATGTGGACGACCGGAAATATCCAGGGCACAGCGAGCAAGGCACTCATCCATTGGTAGCATAAAGCCAAATCTGGCAATGCCGCGTTTATTCCCCAATGCTTGCTTTAAAGCTTCTCCCAGTGCGAGACCGGTATCTTCAACCGTATGATGATCGTCAATATGGAGATCACCTTTGACTTGGATATTCATGCGGAAGCCGCCGTGAGTTGCGATTTGATCTAGCATGTGATCGAAAAAACCGACGCCTGTATTGATGCGACTTTCTCCTTCACGATCCAGCCAAATTTCAATATTGATAGCGGTTTCTTTGGTTTTTCTTTCAACATGAGCATGGCGATTTTTATGGGTCAATTTTTTGCCGATCAATTGTTCACAAATGGCCGACCATCCTAGTGATTCGGGTTGGTAGCGAATGCCCTTGATCCCCATGTTTTGGGCTAATTGCAGATCGGTTTCCCGATCACCGATGACATAACTGTTGGTAGTATCGATAACATTGTCTGCCAGATATTTTTGTACTAACCCAAGTTTGGGTTTACGGCAGTGGCAATTATCTTCTGGTTTGTGTGGGCAAATTAGCACCTCTTCAAAATGGATACCTTGTGAGGTAAAAATTTGCATCATCAAGGCATGGGGTGGCTCAAAATCTGCTTGTGGAAAACTGACCGTACCTAACCCGTCCTGATTAGTGATCATCACTAACTTATAATCGGCTTTTTGCAGGGCTAGTAAGGCAGGGATCACACCGATTTCAAAGGCCAATTTATCAAGGCGATCAACTTGATAATCACTGGGTGGCTCGGTGATCAATGTTCCATCGCGGTCAATAAAAAGCATTTTCTGGCTCATGGATTTTCAGTTTCCTTGATTTGTTGAGGTTGGTTGGCAAGCGCACTAATGGCACAAACTAACTGTTCACATTCATTCCGGTTGCCGATGGTAATGCGCAGGCAATTCGCTAATCCTGGTTGTTTACGCTGGTCGCGTAAGATGATCCCTTGTTCCCATAGCGTTTTGAATACAAGCTCTGCATTAGTAAATTTCACCAAAATATAGTTGGTTTCGCTTGGAAACACGTTTTCAACCAACGCTAAGTTACTGAGAGTTTGCTGGAGATAAGCCCTATTGTTGGCGATCTCTGCCACCCGATTTCTCATTATTTCAATACCTGCTTCAGTGAGTGCTTGTGCAGCGATATCAGCAACAGGCGTCGCCAGTGGATAAGGCGCAATCACTTTTAACATCAGTGCGATGATATCGGCAGAGGCCAGCGTAAATCCACAACGTAATCCAGCCAAAGCAAAAGCTTTCGAGAGAGTTCGCAAAATAACTAAGTGGGGATAGTCTTGCAGCCAACGGGTGGTAGCATGGGTAGTTGTGTGTTGTGGGCAAAATTCGATGTAGGCTTCGTCAATAGCAACGATGGCACGGTTACGGGCTAATTCAAGGATCTGGCGTAATATCTCAGGATCAATCAGGTTGCCTGTTGGATTGTTGGGACTACAGATATAGATCAGCTTGACGCGATCCAGATTACTTTTGATAGCGGCAATATCAGGTTGCCAGTCGGCGCTGGCAGGGATTTTTTTCTGCTCTACACCGAAGGTTTCGGCACTAACGCTGTACATGCCATAGGTTGGAGGGCAAAACAGTACAGCATCGCGCCCTGGCTCGCAAAAAACTCGAATGAGCAGTTCGATTGATTCATCTGCTCCACGGCTGACAAGAACTTGCTCCGGTTGCAGGCCAGCATAATTGGCATAACGTTGAATGACTGTTGTTGGTTGGCATTCAGGGTAGCGGTTGAGCGTATGTTCGGTAAGTTGGAAATTGGGTGCGATGGGGTATTCATTCGCATTTAACCAAATATTACCACGACCACCCAGACGGCGGGCAGACATATAAGGGACTAATTTGCGAACGTTTTCTCTTGCCAATGAATTGATATCAAAAACCGTACTCATGATTGTTCCTTAATTTTTATGGTTATCAGACCCCGTGGTTCTCAGTCTGCGTTATTCAAGGCTGTCATACGTAACGTAACAGCATTTTTGTGCGCAATAAGTTGTTCTGCCTGTGCCAGTGTTTCGATAGTGGGGGCGAGTTTTTGTAATCCTTGTGGAGTGAGCCGCTGGACGGTCATTCTTTTCAGGAAATCAGCCAGACCGAGGCTGGAATAGGTTGAAGTATAGCCGTAGGTAGGCAGAACGTGATTGGTGCCGGAAGCGTAATCTCCGGCGGATTCAGGTGACCAATCACCAAGAAAAATAGAACCGGCGCTAGTAATCTGCTCAAGTAATTGCTCAGGCTGACGAGTTTGAATGATCAAATGTTCTGGACCATATTGGTTGCTGATTGTCACGCACTGGTCGAGATCTTTAGCAATGATTATCCGGCTGGCTTGCAAAGCCTGGATTGCGATCTGCTGACGTGGCAAGGCTATAAGTTGGGTTTCAATTTCATGGATAACCTTTTTAGCTAAATTTTCATCAGGGGTTAGCAGTATCACTTGGGAATCAGGGCCGTGTTCTGCTTGTGAAAGCAGGTCTGCTGCCGTAAATACAGGATTGGCTCCGCTGTCAGCAATAACAAGAACTTCGGATGGGCCTGCGGGCATGTCGATCGCAGCTCCGTCAATCTGTTGGCTGACCTGACGTTTGGCTTCTGTTACCCACGCATTTCCGGGACCAAAAATTTTGTCTACTTTAGGAATGGATTCAGTTCCGAATGCCATTGCGGCAATCGCCTGGGCACCACCGATTTGAAATATTTCGCTGATCCCACACAGTTGCGCAGCATAGAGTATTTCATCGGCAATAGGGGGAGGAGAACACAAGATAACTTTACGGCAGCCTGCAATGTTGGCTGGTGTACCTAACATTAATACCGTTGACGGCAGGGGAGCTGAGCCACCGGGAATATAGAGTCCAACAGAATCTATTGGGCGCGTAACTTGTTGGCAGCGAACTCCTGGTAGTGTTTCGACGTCAACTTCTGCTGGTTTTTGTGCCTCATGGAATTGACGGATATTGTTCATAGCCTGTTGCATCGCCTGCTTGATTTTTGGAGTCAGGCGAGCGGTGGCTGTATCCACTTCATTGGCTGAGATTTGGATGGTTTCAACAGTTGTTTTGTCGAAGCGTTGGCTGAACTCTTGTAATGCCTGGTCGCCCCGTGTTTTTACTGTTGCCAGAATCTGTTTCACTGTGACGGCAATATCGTCTGATGCGGCAATAGCCGGACGGGTCAGCAATATTTTTTGTTGTTCTGGCGTACATGATTGCCAGCGAATGATGGTTTTAAAATTAGTGTTCATCAAGGTTACTCCATCATTTTTTCAATTGGCAGAACCAAAATAGAACTGGCACCTAATGCCTTAAGTTTCTCCATCGTTTCCCAGAAAAGGGTTTCACTACTGACCATATGCATGGCTACACGATTTTGTGCTCCTGCCAGTGGTAAGATAGTGGGGCGTTCTGCGCCTGGTAGCAGGGATATAATCTCTTCCAATTTGTCGCTAGGAGCATGAAGCATGATGTATTTGGATTCGCGTGCCTGAATGACGCCTTGGATGCGGAGCATCAATTTGTCAATAAGCTGTTGTTTGGCTTCTGGCATCTCTCCATCACGCTGGATCAAACAGGCTTTTGAGCGATAAATAACTTCTACTTCCCGCAAGCCATTGGCTTCCAACGTGGCACCGGTGGAAACTAAATCGCAGATAGCGTCTGCAAGCCCTGCACGGGGGGCAACTTCGACTGAACCATTGAGAAGACAAGATTTGAAGAGAATGCCTTTTTGGTCTAAATAACGTTTCAATAAGTGCGGGTAAGAGGTTGCGATACGGGCATCTTGCAGGCATTCCACGTTGGTATAATTGCAATCAAAAGGCATTGCCAGGGAAAGCCGACAGTCGCCAAAATCGAGGCGGCGCAATGTCAGATAGCGAGGCTCTTCTCCTTGTGCCTGGCGAGTGAGTAGCTCTTCTTCAAGTACGTTTTCCCCAATAATGCCCAGATCGACAACTCCATCCATCACCAGACCCGGAATATCATCATCGCGGACACGCAGAATGTCGATAGGCATATTTTCAGCGAATGCGATCAGGCGTTGTTGCTGTAAGTTAATTTTGATGCCGCAACTCGCCAGTAAAGTTCTGGAGTCATCACTCAAACGGCCTGATTTTTGAATGGCTATACGTAAGCGTGTTTTATCTAGCATGTTATGTTTTGTCCTATCTCAAGATTTAGTCAGTAATTAATTCGCAGAAATCAGACATAAAAAAACCCTCGGAAGATCTTCCGAGGGTTTTTTATCGTATTCATTCCACCGGAAGACGGGTTAAATGTCTTCCAGCACACAGCAGCCTGAAAGACTAGTCAGGATGATGGTGGTGGTGGTTAAATTGAATACGGTTCATATATACGAGTTCTCTATTTTTTCTACAAAGTAGTTTTCTATAAAAGGTTTTATATAAGAAATGTGCTGTACTAAATAAATAATGGCTGTATGTAACGCTATGTTTATGATTAAGGATCGGTTGCTTGTTGTTTAACCTATACGATCTTGTGTATAAAAAGCAAACTTTTTTTTAAAGAAGATGTTTTTTTGTATTAACATGTTGTTTTTAATATTAAATGTGTTTAGTTGCTATTAGACAAATAGGTGAGTAATGTTAGCTGTGGTCACATAATGGCCTAAGAATCAAAATAGTATCGCTTTTAGGAGGGGATGGTGAGAAAAGTTTCCATTATTGGATTAGGTTGGTTAGGAATGCCATTGGCACAAGCACTACAAAGCGAGGGAATGCAGGTCGTTGGTAGTAAAACAACACCAGATGGTGTTGAAGCGGCTTGTATGTGTGGACTAGATTGTTACCAACTAAATTTGGAGCCTCAGATTGTTTGCGATGCAGATGATCTTAATCAACTGATGTCTGTTGATGTGCTGATTTTGACATTGCCTGTTAGTGGTGTTGCTGGTGGTGGGAAGGAATATGTAAAAGCAGTACAACTGGTTGTTGATACTGCACTTTCGTATTCGGTTCCACGGATTATTTTCACCAGTTCTACTTCAGTTTATGGTTCATCTGTTGGTTATCTCAATGAAGATGAGTCCGTGTGCCCCGAAACTGAGTCAGCCAAGGCCCTGGTTGAGTTGGAAAACTGGCTGCATCAATTACCTAATACATCGGTCGATATCTTACGTCTGGCCGGATTGGTAGGCAATGGGCGTCATGCAGGGCGTTTTCTCGCTGGAAAGAAGGCACTCAGCGGAGGAGAAAGTGCGGTCAATTTGGTACATCAAGACGATACCATTTCTGCTATTAAGCTTCTTATTCAACAACCGGAAGGTGGACATCTTTTTAATTTGTGTGCACCAATACACCCGAAAAGAGCAGAGTTTTATCAGTCAGCCAGTCGCCAGCTCGATCTGACGCCGCCAGAATTTTTACAGTCAGAAAGTGCAGAAATCGAAAGTAAGGTAGAGAAAATCGTTGATGGTAGCCGCATCTGTCGGGAACTAGAGTTTGAGTATCAGTTCCCAGATCCCGGCAGAATGCCAATGAGTTAATGAAATGCCAGGTAAAATCTCAGCTTATTTCTATCATAACAATCTTTCTGAAAGCGGGTCTTTCGGTCAGCAATTGATACCAACGCTCTAAATTTGGCAGAGACGGGCGCTCTATTTCTACGTTTAACCATAAGTAGGCCAGTGGTGCCAGGGCAATATCAGCCATACCAAATTTGTCACCGGAAAGGTACTGTTGATTGTTTAGGGTGTCATTGACAATTTTCAGTAATTTTTCAATCTCGACTAAAGCTTGGGCGATGATCTTAGGGTCACGTTGATCTACTGGTGTTCTGATAAAGCTAATCATAAATTGTTTAATAGGAGGGAAGAGGTTGCAGCCTACCCAGTCCATCCACTTCTCAACACTGGCTCTTTCTTGAAGATCGGCTGGGTAAAGACTGTCTTTGCCAAATTTTGCAGCAATGTAACGAACAATTGCATTGGATTCCCATAAGATAAAATCGTCTTCTTGTAAACAAGGAATAACTGCATTGGGGTTCATACGCAGGTATTCAGGATCGTTGAGTTTGCCAAATTTTCCACCAACATCCATTTGTTGATATGGCACATTTAGCTCTTCCAGACACCAAAGCACTTTTTTCACGTTTGATGAATTTTTACGGCCCCAAATTGTCAACATTATTTTCTCCTTAATATCAGTACATTTTTAACAATTGATAATATGACAATAAAACCCGTTGAATAACAGAAAAATCTTTACGTTATTGGGTTGGAGTCTTCTTTCATAACATCCTATATTAATAGAGTTTTAGTAGAGAAAAAGGGTGAGCGATAATGAAAAAAAGACAGCAGATACCGATAATTAAATCTTTTACTTTTGGCTTGGGTGTTTTTTGGTTGACGAATATCAGTGTATATGCAATGGAACAGCCCGCAGCGCCTGAAATTGATGCAAAAGCCTATGTGTTGATAGATTATGCCAGTGGAAAAATCCTGGCCTCAAATAACGCGGATGAGCGGTTAGATCCTGCCAGCTTGACGAAGATAATGACCAGCTATGTCGTAGGACAAGCGATCAAGTCAGGGAAAATTTCTACAGAAGATATGGTAACGGTTGGCAAAGATGCCTGGGCTACAGGGAATCCAATACTTAAGGGATCTTCGCTAATGTTTTTGAAACCGGGTGACAGGGTTAAGGTGATTGATCTGAACCGCGGTGTTGTTATCCAATCCGGTAATGACGCCAGTATTGCACTTGCAGATTATGTTGCAGGCAGTCAGGACGCTTTCGTTGATTTGATGAATAAGTACTCAGAAACACTAAAATTGACAAACACTCATTTCAAGACAGTGCATGGTTTGGATGCAGCAGGGCAATATAGTACTGCCTATGATATGGCGCTTTTAAGTCAGGCCATGATCCGTGATGTGCCGGAAGAGTACGCCCTGAATAAAGAAAAAGTGTTCACTTTTAACAATATCCGCCAGCCTAATCGCAATCGTCTGTTGTGGAATAAGAACATGAATGTGGATGGTATCAAAACCGGACACACCAGCGGCGCTGGCTATAATCTTGTTGCATCGGCAACTGAAGGACCAATGCGTTTGATTTCAGTAGTATTGGGTGCACCTAGTGATCGCGTACGTTTTTCTGACAGTGAAAAACTTTTGTCATGGGGATTTCGTTTTTATGAATCGGCGACACCGTTGAAGGCCAGTGATACTTTGGTGACGGAGAAAGTATGGTATGGGACTCGTCCAGAAGTCGCGTTGGGAGTGAAGAAAGATGCTTCCGTGGTAGTTCCCCGTGGGCAAGTAGGGAATTTGAAAGCGAGCTTTACTCTGGATAATACCTCGCTTGAGGCACCATTAGCTCATAACCAAGTGGTAGGTACGGTGAACTTTCTGCTGAATGATAAGATTATTGACCAGCGTCCACTGGTTGTTAAAGAAGCGGTGGAAGAAAGCGGTTTCTTTGGACGTATGTGGGATTTCGTTGTAAAAACGGTCAGTGGTTGGTTTAATTCGATCTTCGGTTAACATCTAGATGAAAAAAACGCCAGTCGATCTTTTGATGACTGGCATTCTTTGAAATGCTACCAACGAAGAAAGCAGCTCATGGATTTTGATTACATGACTGAGTAAATTGCTGCTGAAATAGCAATTGAACCGGTCACAATGACAAAAATATTGCTTGGTTTACCTGCATATTTGCGCATAGCTGGAACTTTTTTGATTGCATACATTGGCATGATAAACAGGATCATCGCAATAATTGGCCCACCTAATGATTCGATGATGTTCAGGATGCTTGGGTTAAGTGTCGCGACGAGCCAGGCACTGACCAGCATAAAGAGGCTAGTGATACGATTCAGCGTTTTGTGCTGAACAGTCTTGCCGCGCGTGTTCATCATTGCTTTGTTCACAATGCCGTTAAAGCCTTCGCGGGCGCCCAGATAGTGACCGAGGAAAGACTTGGTTATAGCAATAAAAGCGATAAATGGCGCAATATACTCAATAGTTGGTACACGGAAGTGGTTAGCCAGGTAGGACAGAATAGTGATGTTCTGTGCTTTTGCTTCTGCCAAATTTTCCGGTGACAAGCTCAGTACGCAACTGAAAACAAAGAACATGACTGTCAGTACCATCATGATATGGGCATAGGCCAGAATGCGTGAACATTTTTTCTCTGCATGCTCACCATATTCTTCACGTTTTGCAACTGCGAATGCTGAGATGATGGGGGAATGGTTAAAAGAGAAAACCATAACAGGGATTGCCAGCCACAAGGTAAATAGCAAGCCGTTATTGCTTGTGACAGACATGATACTGTCCTGTGACAGGCTATCGAAAATGGTAGTGTTCCAGTGAGGAATTAAGTACAAGGCCAACAGCATCAAAACGGTGACGAATGGGAATACCAATACACTCATAGCCTTAACGATGGCTTTCTCGCCGAAACGGATGATGCTCATCACACCCAGAAGCAATACCAATGCCAGCAATGCACGTGGTGGAGCATCTATCTGTAGCTGATTTACAAGAAAGCTCTCTACTGTGTTGGTCAGTGCAACACTGTATACGAGCAGAATAGGGTAAATAGCAAAAAAATAGAGGACGGTGATCAGAAAGCCAGCCACTTTACCAAAATGTTCTTCTACCACGCCGGTGATATCATCACCACTGCTTTTACCAGATAAAACAAAACGGCACATTCCACGATGTGCAAAAAATGTCATGGGAAGGGCAAGAATTGCCATGATAATGAGTGGAATTAAACCACCAATACCTGCATTGATGGGAAGAAACAAAACGCCGGCACCAATCGCTGTGCCATATAATCCCAGCATCCATACTGTGTCTGATTTACGCCAGGTAGTGTGATTGCTTTTGCTGGAAGCAGAGGATGCTATCGAACCTGCTTGAGATGTGTCCATAAGTATCTCCGAAATAACGCGGTAAAGTAAAATTTAAAAACTACTAAACCCGCACATTAATTAAATGTGCGAGTTGGATTTTATATGAATAATAAGTTGTCAGATATTGCGTTGGTGTTTATCTAAACGTTTTTATTACTACATCCAAAAAACTTAACCCCAGACTTTTGGTAGGGGAAATATAGTTATTTTCAGTGAAATGTACCGTGATCACTCTCGCAATTGCAAGATTTATATAGAAAAGGAAAATTGTTAAAAATATTCATGGAAATGTTGATTAAATATTAAGTAAAATAAAATGCAAATTTTGTTAAAGAATGTATCATTATTTTTATTTTAAATTCTAATATTTATCCGGTTTATTGCTTAACCATATTCACATGTTAATGATATTTTCTTGTTTGATGTTTGAATAACCTGAAATTGAATTATAAATGCCAATATTCTTATCTTGATATATCTCTATTTGTAATATTTTTCTATTAATATACTGATAAATAAGAAAAAATTTCCTTCATTGTATATGGTATTCATTTTTTAAATGAAAAAGTGTTTAGTATTGATTATGCTTTAATAAGCGTTTTAAGGATAATCAATTGTTGTGTGTGAAATTTGTTCTTTAACTCTGTGTTTATGAAGTAATAGTAATCATTTTATAGTTATATATTGTTAAATATAACGAAGGATTTTATTCTGATATTTAAAGCTACTATGAAGAGTAGAATAAATGTTAAAAAATTTCTTGAACAAAATAATACCATGCTTTTTTTATGGATATCAGTCACACCAGCCATATAGAGATATATGACCAGTGCATATTCACATTTGATTAATTTTTTACCCACCCTTTTTTGATAAAAAATGCACAGCAAAATTGATAGAGTCGGGTAAGTTTGCTTTGTAAATACTCTCCGTATTGGCTCCAAAATATTTGGGAAAAAGCACATCCTAACAGGCTGACTAAAAATGCCCCAATCATGTCGATTGGCCAGTGAACGCCCACATAGACACGAGACCAGGCAATGGCACAGGCGATGACCATCAGAGATAAGCCTGACCAAACGCGGTGCCAAAATATAAATGCCAGAGCAAAAGTAAAGACGGCTGTGCCGTGGTTGCTGGGAAAAGATTCTGTAGGAGCATGGTAGAGAAAATTATAGCCAAAACCTTCGACAAATGGCCGGGCATGTGGAACGGTTACCCCGATGATATAGGAGGTCGCAATGCCAAAGGCAAAAGCAATGCAAGATTTACTGACAACGATGCGTTGAGATGTGATGGCTCTTTCTTTCCCCCAAAGCCAGTAAATGACCAATGTGATGGGATAAATAAATACGCAATATTTCGCTATAAAGATGGCAAGCGAGATCATTGCTGGTGGTGAATCTGGGGTTGCATTGATAAAAGTAAACAAATTGTGGTTAAGTTGTTCTAGCAAAGTCAGCCTCACAAGCGAGATATTTACGTAAACAGGGTGATTTTATTTTATCAACTCATTGTTAACAATAATAATTTTACATAAAAAAGCGAATTACATTGATTCATGATTTTATTTAATGTTTGTTGATGTTGCATGAGTAAATAATATAGGGATTGCAATAATAATGAAAGATAATCGCTATCTTGCAAGTCACTCGTAACTAACAAAAAACCCGATAGTCTTTAACCAAAGTGGATGACTATCGGGCTCCTCAATATGGGGACATCAAAGAAAAGCAGTGGCAATAATTAAGACTGCATTATGATGTGAAAGTTCTCATCCTTAGAGAAAAAAATCGCAAAATTTTTTCAAGAAGGTGGAATTTTTCGAATGGCAATATGGTTAAGGCACCCGCTATCCAGTAGAAGGACGGTTTCCGGCTGGATAGCGGCTTTTTTTGACGACTGTTTTTATAACTAATTATTGGGTTCGATTATTGGTACAGTTCCAGATTGTCTTTAGCATAAGCTTCAAAATCTGTACAGCCACCGATATGTTTCTCGTCAATGAAGATCTGGGGAACAGTCTCAACAGGTTTGCCCACCGTTTTTGATAAGTCGTTTTTGGTGATGTTTTCAGCCCAGATATCGACATAGCGATAATCAAAGTCGTCGCGCACTTTTTTTAGTTTTTCAGCGAGTTCTTTGGCGCGAACGCAGTAAGGACAACCAGGGCGGCCAAAAATGACAGTGTACATACAAACTCCTTAGTGGTAATGATCATGAACTTCATAGAATGTCATCTGGAGTTACTATGCCTGTAAGTATTAACAAAAAAAAGCAGGAATTGCCTTTTGTTGTAATTAGTCCTGCCAATAAGCGGGATTCAGGTATGATAGACTTACCCAGTAACAGAAATCTGTTAAGTAATGGAAATTCTATTTTTAGGCTGGAACAGGTCAAAAAATGAAAATGAACCCATCAAAAGAGATGCACTCATTGGCTGATATGCCTAAACTAATTATTTTATTGGAAATGTTGGGTGTGGGGCTGCTGGTTCTGGCTTACTTGTCAATAACTGATAGCATAATTCTATCACCTTTACTAATGACGACAGAAGCACACATTGCTATGATTTTATTGGGTATCGGTTGCTTGATACCTGCAGCTATCCATATTATCTGGCGTGCAGTCTATAATCTTTCCTTTTTGGGAATTGATCATAAGAAAGCAGATAAAAACCATCAGATTGTCACTGATGATGAAAAAACAAAATAGATTAATTATTGTACATGCGGCTGCTTGCTGGGAAGTCCCCTTAGGTAGCATGTGTAACTTCTCGGTCATATGAGGTTAATTCGATGGATTCTATGGTTATTCCCGATTTGTCAATTTTGTGCACGTGGCTTGAACAGCTCAAGATCTCTTATTTTGAGAATGATTCAGGCACAGTTTTGCATTTGCCTCATATGCAGAATATTGATGGCTTGTTTGATGCCAAGATCGATCTGTTGGGTGATGTAGTATTGCTTTCTGCTTTGGCCGAAGTCAGGCCAACTGCGATAATTCCATTGGTTGCTAATTTGAGTCAGATTAATGCTTGTTCTCTTACTGTGAAGGCATTTATCGATGTTCAGGATGAAAACTTGCCTAAGTTGATTGTTTGCCAGGCTTTTTCCATTGCTGCTGGAATGACTTTCAGACAATTCTCCAATTTTATGCAGCAGGGTGAAGAACAAATTGCGAATGTGATTTTTGAAATTCACAGCAATAATCTTCTCTATGTCAATAATGATATGGAAAGTGAGATGGAAGTTGAAGATGAAGAATCCTTAACTTCAACGAAAACATCAACATTTACTTTGCACTAATATTTTTTTGATACGGTTTTTTACGATGCAATGTGCGCAGTATACCGCGGGGCATTGTCACTCTTGCCAGTGGCTCGATAAGTCCTATTCACAGCAATTATCTGATAAACAACAACATTTAAAGCAACTTTTACAGAAAGGATCAGTAGTACATTGGTTGTCACCAGTAACCAGCAAAACAAGTGAGTTCCGTAATAAGGCCAAGATGGTAGTCAGTGGCAGTGTTGAACGTCCATTGCTTGGTATGTTGCATCGTGATGGCAGAACGGTAGATCTTTGTGACTGTCCGCTGTATCCAAAATACTTTCAGACGGTATTTGCAGTCATAAAAACATTTATCGCCAAAGCTGGTTTGGTTCCGTACAACGTTGAACGTCGGAAAGGGGAATTAAAATATATTCTTCTGACGGAAAGTCGCGCTAATGGCGAAATAATGCTGCGCTTTGTCTTGCGTTCGGAAACAAAACGGGCCCAATTAGAGCAGGCTTTGCCTTGGCTGAAGGAACAATTGCCTCAAGCAACAGTGATTTCCGCTAATATTCAGCCAACCCATATGGCGATTCTGGAAGGTGAGAAGGAAATCATTTTTACCGAACGTAAGATGTTACAGGAAACTTTTAACGGCATTCCGTTGTACATCCGCCCGCGTAGTTTTTTCCAGACAAATCCAGATATCGCCTCAGAGCTGTATGCAACAGCAGGGCGTTGGGTTAGGGAATTAGACATTAACAATATGTGGGATCTGTTTTGCGGTGCTGGCGGTTTTGGTCTGCATTGTGCAGATAAAAAGACCCGATTGACAGGGATTGAGATCAGTGCTGAAGCAATTAGTTGTGCTAAAAGTTCTGCCAAAAGCCTGGGATTGGAGCAGGTGGATTTTCAGGCATTGGACTCTACTCATTTTGCCCTTGATAAATCACAAATACCTGAGTTAGTACTGGTAAACCCTCCTAGAAGAGGAATTGGTAAAGAACTATGTGAATATCTTAGCCGGATGGCACCTAAATTTGTTCTCTATTCGAGCTGTAATGCTCAGACGATGGCGGAAGATATCACTATGCTTAAACAATACCGAATAGAAAAAGTACAGTTATTCGATATGTTTCCTCATACCGAACATTATGAAACATTGGCACTGTTAGTTCTTAATGTAAACTAACAACTTTATATCTTGGTTACTCCGTGATAACGATAAGTTATCACGGGTGGGAAAGGTAAAATCAGATAATTAAGTGTGAATGCTGATTAATTGCGATGTTCAAATGATAAGGCCCGCTGTTCAATTATACGCATCAGCAGTGTCAAAAGGCCATTTATACAGAGGTAAATAATACCTGCGGCAATAAATATTGTTGCATCATAACTACGCCCAAATTGAAGCTGGCTGTACCCCATGATGTCTAATAAGGTGATGGTACTGGCTAGTGAAGTGCTCTTGAAAATCAGCACGACTTCATTGGAATAGGAAGAGAGTGCTCGCTTAAGAGCATAAGGTAACAAGATGCGCATAGAATGCACTTTGGACATACCGAGGGCCTGGCAAGATTGCCATTGTCCGGCAGGAATTGCTTTAACAGCCCCGTAAAATAGCAGGGTTGAGTAGGCTGCACTATTCAACGTAAGTGTAACCATTGCACATAGCCACGGCTCTGACATAAGTTGCCAGAACCACGGATATTCTTTGAGCGATGGAAATTGCCCCGGCCCATAGTAAATTAAGAAGAACTGAACGAGGAGCGGGGTTCCGGTAAATAGTGTGATATAGCCTCTTACCAATTGAGAAAGTACAGGCAGTTTCATTGTCAGAATCATGGTCAAGACAATGGATAGTGTGAATGCCGCCAGCAATGCTGAGAAAGTCAAACTGAGGCTGGTTTGCAAGCCGGGTAAAATTTCCTTGATATATTCAAACATCATGAAGCACTCCGTTCAAAATGGGTGGCGCGTATTTCAAGCTGTTTGAGAATAAATTGGCTGATCAGGGTGATTATCAGATAGATCACAGCAACAATTATATACCATGTGAACGGCTCCTGAGTTCGGGTAGCGATACTTTTTGTTTGTAACATCAGATCATTAACGCTGATTAACGAAACCAGGGCAGTGTCTTTTAATAAAACCAGCCATTGATTACCAAGCCCTGGTAGAGCATGGCGCCACATTTGAGGCATAATCAAGCGAAAAAAGGTATGACTTTGGCTTAACCCCAGCGCTTGGCCCGCTTCCCATTGCCCTATTGGAACCGCTTTTAATGCTCCCCTCAGTGTTTGTGAAGCATAAGCAGAATAGAGCAGAGACAGGGCAATAACACCGCACAGAAAAGGACTGACATCAAAGTTGTCAATTTCCATCTGTATTCTAAAGTGCCAAACAATGAGATTGATATCAAAACCTTCCGACAGCGTAATGAGGAGTTGGGAACTGCCAAAATAGATGAAGAGAACAACTAAAATTTCAGGCAATCCCCTGATCAAGGTAACCCAACAGGAGCCTAAAAAAGCAATGGGTTTCCAGCGAATGGATTCCCACGCAGCAAAAAACATTGCCAGAACTAAACCGACAACAAGCGAGGAAATGGCGAGGCCGACGGTGACTCCGGCGGCATTGATTAAAGTGTGAAGTTCATTCATTAGAAAGAATTGAGTTTATTGTTTAAACCATTTTTTGTAGATGGTATCGTAAGTACCATCTTGTTTAACTTCCGTTAATGCTTTGTTCAGTTTATCCAGCAACTCAGTATTACCTTTGCGAACTGCAATACCCAAACCGATACCAAAATAGTTTTTGTCTGTTACCTTATCGCCAACTGTGCTTAACTCTTTATTCTTTTTTAGCCATTCATTGACGACAGCAGTATCACCAAACAACGCATCAATACGACCATTTTTTAAATCAAGGATTGCATTTTGGTAGCTGTCATAAGGTACGGTTTTCAGCTCGTTATGTTGCTCCATCAAATACTTCTGGTGTGTAGTACCATTCTGGGTACCGACTTGTTTACCTTTGAGATCGGCAACTTGAGCAAACTTCCCTTTGATAGCAACGAAAATGGCAGAGTTATCATAGTAGGTTTGGGTGAAATCAACTTGTTTTTTCCGATCCGGTGTGATGTCGATACCCGCCATCAAAACATCAACACGACGGAATTTTAAGCTGGGAATGAGGCTATCGAAAGCCTGGTTGGTGAATGTACATCCTGCGTTGAGCTTTGCACATATGGCATTCGCCAAATCGACGTCGAATCCTTGAATCTGATTATTTGCATCAATAAATTCAAATGGAGGGTAGGTTGCTTCTGTCGCAAAACGGAGCGTTGCTTTCTCTGCTGCGGTTGCTGACAAGGTCACTACACTCAATAGGGCTGCAAACAATAATTTCTTCATAGCAATATCCTGTTGTTTATGAATTTTATGGTTGATAACTGCTTTGATGTTTATTTTGTAATCAACTATCGATATATCTACTTCATCTTTCAATCTGCTACCTTACAGGAATGTAGTAGTTTGAAATCTGTCGAGTTTATAGATCCTGTATGGTATTTCAGTGTGATAAATAGTGAGCAAAGGATTCTGTCTGAGGATGCATAAAATGAGTTGCATCACCTTTTTCAAGAATGTGTCCTTGTTCCATATATACAACTTGGCTTGCTGTTTTGCGAGCAAATTCCACTTCATGAGTCACTATAATCTGAGTGATACCGGTTTCTGCCAGCTCTTTAATAATGTCAATGACTTGAGAAGTGATTTCAGGATCGAGTGCAGCAGTGGGTTCATCAAACAATAGAATCTGAGGTTCCATCATTAATGCACGTGCAATGGCAACCCGTTGTTGTTGCCCACCGGAAAGGTGCAATGGAAAACGGTTGGCGAATTCGCCCAAACGAAGTCGGGAAAGGAGTTTGACCGCTTTTTCCCGTGCTTGTTGTTTAGATTGCTTCAATACTCGGCAAGGTGCTTCAATCAAATTATCCATCACGGTCAAGTGTGGCCACAAATTGTATTGTTGGAAAACCATGCCAACTTTTTGGCGCAATGCGAGAATTTCTTTGTGGTTAGGTTGCTGTTTGAAATCAAATTGGTGCGTTGCCACATTGAGTAACCCGGAACGAGGCAGCTCCAGTAAATTCAAAACACGCAGCAAAGAACTCTTTCCAGCTCCACTAGGCCCTAGCAACACGACAGTTTCTCCCGATGTACATTCAAAATTGATATCGAATAGAGCCTGATGTGAACCATAGAAACAATTTATGTTTTTTAATTGAATGCTCATACGAAAAATATGAATAGTTAATTGGCTGGTCGATATTAATGCTATAAGCATAATTATGCAATGATATCTGCATAAAATTGTTATTTTAATCGAATTGGTTAGTTAACTAATCAATTTGTCGGCATTTTTTAGATCTTTTTTTGCTTTTTATATTAGTTGGGTAGATTAATTTTTATATCGAAAATTTTTTTTATTCAGTTTACGCACTAAACCAGGATGGCTTTTATTGCGTAAACCATTTATTGGGTAAACAATGCGATGAACAAAGGAGTTAGTAAGCTCAATATAAAACCATGAACGATGGCTACCGGTACGATATTGACACCACCACAGCGTTGTAAGATCGGTAAGGTAAAGTCAATTGAGGCTGCTCCTGTTAAACCCAATGCGGTTGAACGGTAGCGATTTATTAGCATGGGAATAAGTATGATGGATGCCAATTCACGAGCTAAATCATTGAAAAATGCGGTGCTACCAAGCACAGGCCCGTAAGCGTCGGAAATTAAAATACCGGAGAGGGAATACCAACCGTATCCTGATGCAATGGCAAGGCCGGTTTTGGTCGGTAATCCCAGTAAAAATGCAGCCAGTACACCACCTAACAGAGAACTAATGGCAACCACGATAGCGATAATCGTACCACGGCGATTCAACAGTGTTTGTTTTAAGCTCATACCGTTATTGCGCAGTTGAATTCCAACTAGAAAGAGTAAAAAAATCAAGGCAATTTCGCTGGCTCGGCTGGAAAAATGAAACACTGACCAGCCTGTTAATCCAATCAGAAATCCCAATACTAATGCACCACATAATTTGACGGAGTCCAGAGCCATATGTAATCGGGAAGGGGGTTTTTCCTGTTTATGTGCATTAATAATCCACGGATCTCGTTTATCCAAGAGGAACAGCGCTAGCATATTAATTATAAAGGTGCACAGGAAAAATGTTGTTGCATACAGCAAGATAGAAAGTAAATGATTGCCCAGGTTTTCCAGCGTAGCAAGGCGGATACCCATCAGAATGAGAATGATATAGACCATGACATTGAGTAGCTGATGCACGAGAGTTAGCATCGATTTATTATTCAGATGAATAAGGTAGCCCAGAGCCAAAGGCAGGAGAATAATGATTAATCCTGAATACATGATCCACATCCTTATCCAATAAAAAAACGTCTTTTTATCTAATCTTAATAACGAAAACAAGGCACAAAAGCCAGCAAACATACAGAAACAAAAAAATCACACTAAAATAACAAGTAGGATAAAGGGAAACATACTGAAACTCAAAGCATTTTTTAATCTCTAATAGAACGGGTGTTATAAATAAAATTAAGTAAATCCGGTATGGAAAAGAGAGGAATGTATGTTTCTGGGACGGGTAGAAATTTCTGGTTTTAGGGGGATAAACCGATTACCACGGGTACTTGACGAGAATACGATTCTGATTGGTGAAAATGCGTGGGATAAATCCAGCCTTTTAGCCATCTTTACTAATACCCTGTCATTTTATAAGCTGGTTTTTTAATCGCTCAGTTTGGTGCAGTCCGTTTTGCGTATAAATAACAAGGCGCTGCATATTAAATCTCATATGTACCGCAAGCATAATGTTACGTTGGATCTTAAAAAGGACTTAAAGCCCTGTTTGCTGGCGCGAAAAAGTCTCGAAAATACCCGAGGCTAAACAGTTTGACTCAGTCGCGCTACAAGATGATCTGGTAAAAAGTATGCGGCCACCACGGCCAGAAGTTTCGCGGAACAAATCTGCGATACCGATAGGAATCGATTAACTGCTTTACCTGCATTGGATATGGAGAATTTTTTGTACCGAGTTGGTTTTAGTGATGCATATCACAAAATAGCAAATATGCTGGGAGATGCCAAAACAAGCATTACAACGTTCTTCTAAGCCTGTTTTGGCTGGCGGGAGGGAAAGTCAATTGAACGTAATTTTGGCTACCTATTTTGTTTTTTTAAAGAATACATATCAGAAATATCCCGTTGATAGAGTTTGTTTATGTCCTATACAGTAAAGTTCAAGTGAAGTCATTAGATTGCATATTTTAATGGTAGGTATTTGTTGATGAAACTTCTTTTTGCCAAGTATCGCTGGATTGGAGCTGGGCTTATTCTCATAGCTATTGCTTCTGTGTGGTTCTATTTCTTCTATCTGCCGAAGCCTATCACATATCAGACGAGTGCAGTGATAAAGGGAGATTTCGAAAGAAGTGTCCTGGCGGTGGGTAAATTGGATGCGGTCAGTAAAGTTGATGTAGGGGCTCAGGTTAGTGGTCAGTTGAAAGAACTCTATGTGAAATTGGGAGATAAGGTTAAGCAAGGCCAATTATTGGCATTGATTGATCCACAGACAGCAAAAAACACTGTGGCTGAAATTCAGGAAACAGCAAAATCACTGGAGGCTAATCTCCGTGGAGCGCAGGCTGAACTAAAACTTGCGCAGCTCAAAGTCAATCGCGTGAAGCATTTGTTTAAATTATATTTAATTTCCCAGCAAGAATTGGACTCCAGCATAACAGATATGCAGTCTAAATCCGCCAGAATTGACGACTTGGCGGCGCAAATTAAGCAAAATAAGGCCAAACTTGATACGGCAAAAACGAATTTGCAATATACCAGAATTACTGCCCCAATCGAGGGCATTGTGACAGATATTAAAACATTCCAGGGACAAACCGTGATTGCTGCACAGCAAGCACCGACCATCCTGACACTCGCAAATCTTGATACTATGATTGTTAATGCAGAAGTATCAGAGGCCGATGTCATCAATTTAGAGTCTGGACAGAAAGTCTCATTTACCATCTTAGGAGCGCCAGGGAGGCAATTTCACAGCGTCCTGAAAGATACCCTGCCAACACCACAAGTTGAGAATAACGCTATTTTCTACTATGCCCGCTTTGAAGTACCTAATCCCGAACATATTTTACGTTTGCAGATGACTGCGCAAGTAAAAATAGCGCTTCAGACTTTGCATAATGTGTTGATGATCCCAATTTCAGCTTTGGAAATAGCTTCTCACCAATATACGTCTTCAACTCAGCATGTACTTTCTACGCAATATGAAGTGAGTGTTTTGCATAATGGCAAAGCAGAAAAACGTAAAATCACAATAGGAGCCTTTGATAACGCGAATGTCCAGGTGCTCTCTGGGTTGAAGGAAAACGAACGAGTGATCACCAGTCGCAGTGATAGCAGCATAGAGGAGTAATAATGGGTACATTACTGGAACTAAAAGGCGTTAGTCGTAATTATCCCGCTGGAGAAGGGCAAATCACTGTTCTGGATAATATTTCGTTATCTATACAGGCCGGAGAAATGGTGGCTATTGTTGGCGCTTCCGGTTCAGGTAAGTCTACTTTAATGAATATACTTGGCTGTTTGGATAAACCTAGCAGTGGAGAATATTGGGTTGCGGGAAGAAATATTGTTGATTTGGATAGTGATGAATTGGCAGAGTTACGCAGGGAATATTTTGGGTTCATTTTTCAGCGCTACCATTTATTGACTCATTTAACCGCCGAACAAAATGTTGAAATTCCGGCAATTTATTCTGGTGTTTCCAAAATACAACGTCGTGAGCGGGCGATTGAATTGCTAAAAAGACTTGGATTGGGAAATCGGATTGATTATCGACCAAGCCAGCTTTCAGGTGGACAGCAACAACGAGTCAGTATTGCCAGGGCACTTATGAATGGTGGTCAGGTCATCCTTGCTGACGAACCAACCGGAGCGTTGGATAGTACTTCCGGTCAGGAAATGATGGATATCTTGAAGAAACTCTGTCAACGAGGACATACGGTTGTTATTGTTACCCACGATCCTAAGATTGCTGCACAGGCTCAAAGGGTGATTGAGATTAAAGATGGGCGTATCATGAGTGAGATACTCTCTTCTGAACACCACAAATTACCTCATATTCCTTCTTCTGTAGAGACAAAAACTGTCAATGTAAAAACCTCTTCAGTGCAACAAATCTGGGGACGTTTTAATGAAGCTTTATTGATGGCATGGCGTGCTATGAATGTGAATAAGCTACGGACGCTACTGACAATGCTTGGAATTATAATAGGCATTGCTTCTGTCGTCACGATCGTAGTGATTGGTGATGCGGCAAAATCGATGGTGTTATCACATATTAAATCTATTGCCACTAACTCGATATCAATTTATCCAGGAAAAGATTTTGGCAGTGATAACGCTTTGGATATGCAGGCACTGAAACTTACTGATATTCCGGCAATAAAATCTCAGCCCTATGTTCAGGCAGCTTCTCCCGAATTTATGAATAGCGGGCGTTTGCGTCAAGGCAATATAGATGCTAAAGCACAAATATCGGGGGTAGGAAGTGATTTTTTTCAGGTATATGCAATGAGGTTTTCTCAAGGCATTCCTTTTACTTCAGACATGATTGAACGTCAGTCTCAAGTGGTTATCATTGATGATAATACACGTAAGAAGTTCTTTCCTTACCAGGATAATGTGGTAGGCAAAGAGTTACTGTTAACAAATATGCCCTTGACAGTGATTGGTGTAATTGCTAACGGGCAAAGTCTTTATAGCAGTAATACATTACAAGTTTGGGTGCCTTACAGTACGATGAATAGCCGTTTGATGAATCAAAATTACTTGAATTCGATTGTTGTCAGGTTAAAAGATGGCTATGTGTCCAACGAAGTAGAAGAAAAACTTAATCAATTGCTGATATTCCGTCACGGTAAAAAAGACTTTCACACTTATAACGTGAATAAGACCATTAAAATAATGGATAAAACAACCCGGACGATGCAAATGTTTTTAACATTAGTTGCGGTAATATCCTTGGTTGTCGGGGGAATTGGTGTCATGAATATCATGTTGGTATCCGTTACCGAGCGTACAAGGGAGATTGGTATTCGTATGGCAGTAGGGGCCAGAACCAGTGATATTATGCAGCAATTCCTTATTGAAGCTGTTTTGGTTTGTTTAATAGGGGGGATACTGGGGATTATTCTGTCATACAGCGTTTCTTTTATGGTGCAATTGATGTTACCGAACTGGGATTTCGTTTATAACTTCATTGCATTTATCATTGCATTTGGTTGTTCAACGGCAATAGGGATAATCTTTGGTTTCCTACCTGCAAGAAATGCAGCTCACCTCGATCCTATAGAAGCACTGGCAAGGGAATAAAATAGCACGCCACAAATAAGCTTATTTGTGGCGTGGAAATTACAAATTTATCGGGTCACTATTTTTTTGATTTTGAACCATTTTCCAGAGGTACAATAAGGCTGGCATGGTTACCTTTGGGGCCTTGATGAACGCTAAAGTTCACTTTTTGCCCTGCTTTCAGCGTCCTATAACCATCCATCTGAATGGTTGAATAGTGAGCAAATATATCCTCGCCCCCGCTGGCTGGGCAAATAAATCCAAAGCCCTTTGCATTATTGAACCATTTAACAGTACCTGTTTCCATACTTCTCTATCCCTCGTATCACGATTTCGGGTTTAGGAGTCACTAAAAATTTTAAAATATGAACAAACGCCCAGATAGAAAGCGGTGTTCATAAAATATACTGTAGTGAAATTCATTACGTCGTCAAGCATATAAACAACGTCAGGCTGTCTCAAATGGCTAAAGTTTGATATAGATAACGGTATCCGATTTTTAGGCAAAATCCTGATCTGCTAATCAAGGGAGGGGTAAGCAGAGTGCTTTATGAAGTGATAAAATATATAGCAGTAGAATGAATAAGTTCATACTAAAATCCAGCGGACAGTTAATACCCAGCGGAAGAATAATGACTGAGTTTTATAACGATTTGAAAGTTGAAGAATTTATTGAGGATGATGTAAAACAAGAACTACAACCACCATCAATGTATAAGGTTATTCTTAACAATGACGATTATACCCCTATGGAGTTTGTGGTTGACGTATTGCAAAAGTTCTTTTCTTATGATGTTGAACGAGCAACGCAACTAATGCTGGATGTCCATTACAAAGGGAAAGCAGTTTGCGGAATTTATACGGCAGAGGTCGCAGAAACTAAAGCTGCGCAAGTGAACATGTATGCTAAGGAGCACGAGCATCCGTTACTTTGCACGCTGGAAAAGGTTTGATCTGGCTTACTGAAATTTAGGAGGAGGTGCTTATGCTCAATCAAGAACTGGAGCTTAGTCTCAATATTGCTTTTGCCAAAGCAAGGGATAACAGACATGAATTTATGACTGTAGAGCACCTGTTGCTGGCGTTGTTAAGTAACACATCAGCGCGAGAAGCACTGGAGGCTTGTAAAGTCGATTTGGCGATGTTACGCCAAGAATTAGAAAGTTTTATTGCACAAACCACCCCCTTGTTATCTGAAAATGATGACAGGGATACACAACCTACATTAAGTTTTCAGCGTGTTTTGCAACGTGCGGTATTTCATGTTCAATCTTCGGGGCGTTCGGAGGTCTCTGGGGCGAACGTCTTAGTTGCCATTTTTAGTGAACAGGAATCCCAGGCTGCTTATTTACTGCGTAAGTATGACGTCAGTCGTTTGGATGTTGTAAACTTTATCTCTCATGGAACGCGCAAAGATGAATCAGATAATGATGTTCACCACAGTATCAATCCAGTTCAGGAAGAGCCGGTAATTAGTGAAGATCGATTGGAAAATTTCACGACCAATCTGAATCAACTGGCACAGAAAGGCCAAATTGATCCGCTTGTTGGCCGTCAGAATGAATTGGAGAGAACTATTCAGGTACTCTGCCGTCGCCGCAAAAATAATCCTCTGTTTGTTGGAGAATCGGGTGTTGGTAAGACGGCCATTGCTGAGGGGCTTGCATGGTGTATCGTACAAAAGAATGTTCCTGAAGTGATGCAGGATTGTACCATCTATTCTCTTGATATTGGCTCATTGTTGGCGGGAACAAAGTATCGCGGTGATTTTGAGAAGCGCTTCAAGTCTTTGTTAAAAACATTGGAGCAGGACAGTAAAAGCATTCTCTTTATCGACGAAATCCATACTATTATTGGAGCAGGTGCCGCATCGGGTGGGCAGGTGGACGCAGCTAATCTCATTAAACCGCTGTTGTCCAGTGGGCGTATACGGGTAATTGGCTCAACGACTTACCACGAATTCAGCAATATTTTTGAAAAAGATCGGGCTTTGGCTCGCCGATTCCAAAAAATTGACATTCTTGAGCCTTCTTCTGAAGAAACGGTACAAATTATCAATGGGCTGCGTGCTAAATATGAAGCACACCATGATGTTCGTTATACAGCGAAGGCCATTCGGGCAGCAGTTGAGTTATCTGTGAAATATATTACCGATCGCCATTTACCGGATAAAGCCATTGATGTTATTGATGAGGCTGGTGCAAGGACCAGATTAGTGCCAGCTAGCCGCCGTAAGAAGACGATCAATGTTGCCGATATTGAAACTGTTGTTGCTCGCATAGCCCGTATTCCAGAAAAAACAGTGTCAGCCAGTGATAAAGATGTATTGAAGTCACTGGATGAACGTTTGAAAATGTTGGTCTTTGGTCAAGAAAAATCGATTGTTGCTTTGACGGAAGCCATTAGGATGAGCCGTGCTGGATTGGGACAGGATCATAAGCCAGTAGGATCTTTCTTGTTTGCAGGGCCAACGGGAGTGGGGAAAACAGAAGTTACAGTCCAACTTGCCAAGGTTTTGAATGTCAAATTATTGCGATTTGATATGTCAGAGTATATGGAACGCCATACTGTCAGTCGGTTAATCGGTGCTCCTCCGGGTTATGTTGGGTATGATCAGGGAGGCTTATTGACCGATGCAATCATCAAACATCCTCATTCTGTTCTGTTACTGGATGAGATTGAAAAAGCCCATCCTGATGTCTTTAACCTGCTGTTACAGGTTATGGATAATGGTACATTGACTGACAATAATGGCCGCAAGGCGGATTTCCGCAATGTTATTTTGGTGATGACAACCAATGCAGGGGTACGTGAAATACAGCGTAAATCCATTGGATTCACTGAACAGGATAACAGCCCGGATGGTATGGAAGAGATAAAACGGATTTTCACACCTGAATTCCGCAATCGTCTTGATAGCATAATCTGGTTTGATGCGCTCTCTCCTGAAATTATTCAGCAAGTTGTTGATAAATTTATCGTCGAGTTACAAGCCCAACTGGATGAAAAAGGCGTCTCTTTGGAAGTCAGTGCAGCAGCCCGCCAATGGTTATGTGACAAAGGTTACGATAAGGCGATGGGAGCACGACCTATGGCCCGTGTCATTCAGGACAATCTTAAAAAACCACTGGCGAATGAGTTGCTATTTGGCTCTTTGGTGCATGGAGGCTCAGTCAAGATTAAACTTGATAAAGCTAAACAGACATTGGTATACGATTTTAAGAGTGCCCAAAAATCGAATAAAAAGAGATCAGAAGATGCAGTATTGTAACATGTTATATAGATATAAATGGAATAAGCATAAGTAGTATCCGTGATAGAAACTGATAACTGACTGGTGATAAAAAGTAAAAATTAGCAGCTACACCACAGGTGAATTTTGAAAAGTACGATCACCTGTGGTGCTAAGGTATCTTAATCAGCGGCTACGGAAAGTAATGCGTCCTTTTTCCGGATCATATGTAGTTAGCTCAACTGTAACCTTGTCTCCTGTCAGGATGCGGATATAGTTCTTGCGCATTTTTCCTGAGATATGAGCAGTGACAATGTGTCCGTTGTCTAATTCAACGCGAAACACAGTATTTGGCAGTGTTTCTAAAACAGTACCTTGCATTTCAAAATTAGTGTCTTCTTTGGCCATCTAATCCTCTAAATGTAACAACCATAGTTTTTAACCGGCAAGATAATGCCGAAAAACCATCACTATGTAAAGGAATGTCGTATTTTAAGCCATCATTTTACATACGATAATATGATGGCTAATGACATTCCCACCATGAACAGCATTTATTTCTAAGAGATGATTATAAATCCAGCTTTTGTACAGACCAGCATCCTGATTGCAATGACTGCTTTCTTAATTGATAAAGATGCTGGAGAAACTTTTCTCTCGGAATATTTTTAGCACCCAATGATTCTGTATGGTGATTTAATACCTGACAATCAAATAGTTGGCCGCCATGACGTAAAAAATGGTGATAGAATGCGACAAAAGCACACTTGGAAGCATTCTCCATTTTGCTAAACATCGATTCACCGCAAAATAGTGCACCGACACAAACGCCGTATAAACCACCCACAAGTTGATGGTCATGCCAGACTTCAATTGAATGAGCTAATCCTTCTTTATGTAAGGTTTGATAACCTTTTTGAACATCTGACCCAATCCAGGTGCCTTCTTGTCGTTGAGCACAATTATATATCACTTCATCAAAAGCATAGTTTACCGTAATTTGGTAAGTATGTTTGTGAATAAATCGACGTAGTGTTCGGCCAATATGCAATTCTCCTGGAATCAACACGGCCCTGGGATCGGGAGACCACCATAAAGGCGGCTCATCAGGCGAATACCAGGGAAAAATCCCCCCATGATACGCTACTCGTAAACGTTCTGCACTTAGATCTCCTCCAAATGCCAATAAACCATTGGGTTCAACCAGCGCATGAGTGGGATGGGGGAATTCATATGAGTTACCCAGTTGAGCTATCGACATAAGTTGAATCACCTTTGCTCAGGATAGCTCTGTAGCTGATAAAATTGTTGCCGCTGATAAAATTGATAGTAACGTCCTTGTTGAGCCAGTAGCGCATTATGCTTACCTTGCTCGATAATACGCCCTCCATCCATAACGCAGATTTGATCCATGAATTGCAAGCCTGTGAGTCGATGGGTAACGATAATCAAAGTCTTATGCTGACAACTACGGTGTAGTAGCGACAGAATTTGCTGTTCTGTATCAGCATCGAGTCCTTCAGTTGGCTCATCCAGCAGCATTAAAGGGGCATTATGCAATAATGCTCTGGCAATACCTAAGCGCCGTTGTTCCCCACCGGAAAGCTGACGCCCACCCTCACCCATCCAACAGTTTAGCTTTTTATCAGTGTCTAGCAAGTATCCTAAACCTACTTGTTGCAGTACGGTTGTTAATTCATCGTCACCAGCACCTGGTTTTGCCAATAAAAGATTTTCACGCAAAGTATGGCTAAAGACATGTATCCGCTGGGGAACGATAGACATCATTGAACGCAATGTTAACTCATCATAGTGGGAGATAGGGTGCTGATTGAGTTGAATCTCACCGCTATTGACATCCCAGGCACGCGTCAATAATTGCAAAAGCGTGGACTTACCACATCCTGTTTTTCCCAGTAAAGCAATATGTTCGCCTGATGTCAGGGATAGCGATATATTTTTCAATACTGGCTGTGGCTGGCCCGGGTAGATGAAATCAACATCTTTTATTTCAAGGCTGAACCCGCTATTTGCTTGCGGTCCATGAGAAGGAAAGGTGACTTCCGGTTTTTGGTGCATCAACTGAGAAACACGCGTCGCAGATGCAATGACTTGCCCCATGTGCTGGAATGCCACTGTGACTGGCCCAAGTGCTTCGAACGCAGCAAGGGTGCAAAATGTAAACAGTGCGATTAATGCGCCCGCCTGACTATTTTCTCCCATACCTGCCGCTGCTAGCCATAGTATCAGCGTCACTGTCATTCCGGTGGAAAAAATCATGATAGCTTGTGAAAGTCCGGTCAAATTGGCTTGTTTTTGCTGGCTTTTCAACCAATCATTTTCAATCTCTGTCATGGATTGACGAAAGCGTCTGAGTGCGCCAAACACGCTTAATTCAGCTTGCCCCTGCAAAGCGCTGGTAAGTAATGTACGATACTGACCGCGTTGTTGAGTAATGTTTCTGCCATAGGGTTTTCCTGCGTGGTAAAACACGCAAGGTAATATCAGTAGCAACCCTAACATAATACCGCCAATAGTATAGGCGAGGGTGATATCAAGGAAGCTCAAGCCGAATGTTAGAGCGAGAATGACGACGAATGCGGCGAGGACAGGGGAAATAACGCGCAGATACAGGTGATCCAGTGTTTCGACATCTGCAACAAGCCTATTTAATAACTCACCTTGACGAAAACGAGCAATGCCTCCAGGAGAAAGAGGGAGTATTTTTTGAAACGCGAAAACACGTAAATGCGCTAATACCCGGAATGTTGCATCATGGCTGACAAGCCGCTCACCATAACGACCAGCAGTGCGAAAAATGGCCGCGCCGCGAACACCGGCAGCAGGCAGCATATAGTTAAACGTATATAACCCTGCGAACCCCGCCAGGGCTGTGCCAGCAAGGAACCAACCAGAGAGTGTTAGCAATCCAATACTGGCTAGCAGCGTCACAATCGCCAATAGCATACCTAAGCTGATGAGGAACCAATGGCGACGGTAAAGCACGAGAAATGGGAGTAATACACGCATGATTAAAGCTCCACACTACGGTGAGATAACAAACGAGAAAATACACCTTGAGACTGGCTTAAAGTTTGATAATCACCTTGTTCAATAAGCAATCCATTTTCCATTACCCAAATCTGGTCATATGATAGCGTTTCTTCTAGCAAGTGAGTGACCAATAATGTGGTTTGTTGATGCGAAGCCTGATTTAAGGTCATCATCACACGTTGTTCGCTATGGGCATCAAGGCTAGCGGCGGGTTCATCTAAGAGCAATAATTGGCAATGATTTAACAACGCTCGTGCTACCGCAATCCGCTGGGCTTGTCCGACAGACAGACGAGCAGCGTTGTCACCTATCACCGTATTTATTCCATCTGGAAGGTCGTTAATAAACTCACTGACATAAGCCCGTTCCATCACATCATTGATTTGCTCTTGCGTTGCGTCATATTGACCAAGACGGATATTATCAAGCAGTGTCTGTTCTGGCAGGTGTGGGTTTTGCCCAATCCAACTTAAGCGTTCACGCCATTTGGTGAGACTGAGTTCACGCAACTCAATTCCATTGATTTTCAAGGAACCATGATAAGGTAAGAATCCCAGCAATACATTGATCAACGAACTTTTGCCCGCACCACTTTTTCCAACCAGAGCAATCCGCTGGCATTTATCAATGGTAAAATTCAAAGGACCAGCAAGACGATGTCCATCGTGGGACATAATTTCCAGTCCGCAGGCCTCAATGGTAACGGGTTCTTTATCTGATAGTGTTTTCTCACCGCTACTTGCGGCCTGTTCTCCATCGCTGCTAAGTAAGGTGAAGAGCGATTCTGCCGCTCCGACTGCCTGGGCTTTGGCGTGATAAAACGTACCTAAATCGCGCAGTGGTTGAAAAAACTCGGGTGCGAGGATTAACGCGAGGAAACCTGTAAACAACGTAACACCCACGCCATAGCTACCAAAGTGCAATTCTCCCAAATAGGAAAAACCAAAATAAACAGCAACAACGGCAATAGAAATTGCGGCAAAAAATTCTAAAACTGCTGAAGATAAAAATGCCATGCGTAGAACTTCCATTGTTCTGCGGCGAAAGTTTTCTGTTGATTCAGCGATTTGTTCAATTTCTGCTTCCCCTCGATGGAACAGGCGCAAAGTTTCCAAACCCCGTAAACGATCGAGAAAATTACCGCTTAATCGGCTGAGAGCAACAAAATTGCGCCGATTGGCATCTGCGGCCCCTAAGCCCACCAATGCCATAAACAGTGGAATCAATGGCGCGGTTACAAATAAAATCAATCCTGCGGCCCAATTAATTGGAAATACAGTAACCAGGATTAAGATAGGGATCATCGTAGCAAGAGCAATTTGAGGTAGATAGCGAGAGTAGAAATCCTGCATGTCTTCTATCTGCTCCAGGATAATGGTTGCCCAGCTTCCTGCGGGTTTCCCCTTAACCCACATTGGACCTAGTTGTTCAAGTTTATCCAGTACCATATTGCGAATTTGTTGGCGTACAACTTTGCCACAAATAAATCCGACACGTTCCCGAACGGCATTGACAATCGCCCGTAATGTAAAAGTAACAGCCAACATTAGAAATTGGTCGATAAGGTTTTCACGGGGAACATTATCCATAATCAGGGCTTGCAGGATTGTCGCCAAGAGCCAGGCCTGGGAAATAATCAGCAATCCACTGATTAAGCCAAGTAGCATTGATAAACGAAGCCATCGACGGGCGGGGGCAGTTTGCTGTTTCAGCCATCGAACAAGTTCAGATTGTCTTGTTTTGTCCATAAGAAAAATTTCTGATTAGCGGGTGATGATACGGAATATCAAAACAAGCTGTATGTTACCTGTTAAAAAGCGCTATCGGAATAGCGCTTTGGGGAAAGATAGATTATTTGGTTGCCAGCCCGTCAAGGAAACGTTCAGCATCCAGTGCAGCCATACAGCCTGTACCAGCTGAGGTGATAGCTTGGCGATACACATGATCCATCACATCTCCAGCGGCAAAGATACCTGGAATAGAAGTCTGGGTGGCATTACCATGCAAGCCAGATTGGACTTTGATATATCCGTTTTCCAGTTCCAGTTGACCATCAAAAATGCCAGTGTTTGGACTATGGCCGATGGCGATGAAAACGCCGGTAACATCCAGTTCTTCGGTATTGTCATTTTTCGTATCACGAATGCGGATGCCAGTAACACCCATATCATCACCCAGAACTTCATCCAACGTACGATCAGTATGCAGAATAATGTTGCCGTTCTTCACTTTTTCCATCATACGGTCAATCAGGATTTTCTCTGAACGGAAAGTATCACGACGGTGAATCAAATGTACTTCAGAGGCAATGTTTGCCAAATACAGTGCTTCTTCAACGGCAGTATTGCCCCCACCGACTACAGCAACCTTTTGTTTGCGATAGAAAAATCCATCACATGTTGCACAGGCAGATACACCACGACCTTTGAAAGCCTCCTCGGAAGGCAATCCGAGATAACGGGCTGAAGCTCCTGTCGCGATGATTAAAGCATCGCAGGTATATTCCTGATCATCACCAAATAAACGGAATGGTCTGTTTGAGAAATCAACGTTCTGAATATGGTCAGAAATGATTTCTGTTTGAAATTTTTCGGCGTGTTGGAACATGCGCTCCATCAAGCCAGGGCCAGTCAGCCCTTCAGGATCTCCGGGCCAGTTCTCAACTTCAGTCGTGGTGGTTAATTGGCCGCCTTTTTCAACCCCAGTAATGAGGACCGGATTTAGATTAGCGCGGGCTGCATACACAGCAGCGGTATAACCAGCAGGACCTGAGCCAAGAATGATAAGTTTACTGTGTTTGGCTGTGCTCATGAATACCTCATTTCCATTATCGCATATTGCAGATTTGGGGATTGTAGGAGAAATAATAAGTTAAAAAAAGCGATTATCAGATAAAATATTCATGTTATTAACGATTTTACCGATAGATAGTAACTATGATGTAATCGTATTGTAAGAGACGATTGTTTAACTTTCTGAATTGAACGTCATTTATACATATGAGACATAAAACAAGCTATCGAAACGATTTACTGAAAATTTATTTGGCAGGTTGTTCTGATTTTTGTTCATTTACTTTGACAATCGGCTGTGCATTTGCGAAAACATCTGTGTAAGAGATAATTATCTCTCTTGCTAATCAATTGTTTCTATAAAATAGACAAACTAGTGTGGGTGATTTTCTCATAGAATATAAAAATTGCCGTTAAGCTGTTTCTGAAAAACCTAGTGTTTTGGGAGCTAGTATCTTGAGAGATAGTGTTCTGGGAAATGGTGTTTCTGAGAGACAATGTTCTGGTAAATCGTGTCGTATTCCTAATGGATTTCAAGTTGTAGTGCGGCGGCAAGGGAACAAAACCTCAAGCGCATAGAAACTAATATGAGTGATGAGTGGCTGATATATGAGTAACTGAGTGATTGGGGTGAGTGAGCACAGCTAACATAGCAGCAACTTGGAAAGCAAAAGGGATAATTGATCGAATTCTGGGAGATTGTGGTCTGGGAAATTGTATTCTGGGAGATTGTTTCTAGAGTTGTAGTAGTCCTTAAACCTTGGTTACAGATTAAGCGTTAACCTTTGAAGACATCTTTTCCAGCTCAAGCGCTTGAAAGAGATAGGGAAAATGTTTTAGGTGTAGGAATATTAAAGAGAGAGCAATAAGATGATAGATAATAAGAAGCGTCCAGGAAAAGATCTTGATCGTATAGATCGTAATATCCTTAACGAGTTGCAAAAAGATGGCCGTATTTCTAACGTGGAGTTATCCAAGAGAGTTGGTTTGTCACCAACACCTTGCCTGGAGCGTGTGCGTCGTTTAGAGCGTCAGGGCTTTATCTCTGGCTACACGGCTTTGTTGAATCCTCATTATTTGGATGCATCATTGCTGGTATTTGTTGAAATTACGCTGAACCGCGGTGCAGCAGATGTATTTGAACAATTCAATACTGCTGTTCAGAAACTAGAAGAAATTCAAGAATGTCATTTAGTTTCTGGTGATTTTGACTACTTGCTGAAAACACGCGTGCCAGATATGTCTGCATATCGTAAATTGCTCGGAGAAACTCTGTTACGTCTTCCTGGTGTTAATGACACCCGTACTTATGTTGTAATGGAAGAAGTGAAGCAGAGCAATCGTTTAGTGATTAAGACTCGTTAAGCTTTCATCTAAAATGTACAGATGCAAAACAGGAAAAATTTAGGTACACTCCTGTTTATGCATACAGTTTCAACGCTGAGCTATCCTCAGCGTTGTTCCGTTTAATCAACAGAAAAACCTGGAGAGTCTTTCTTGAACCAGGAATATACAGAAGACAAACGTGTTAAGTTAAAGAAGATAAGCAGTGGCCGCCGGCTTCTGGAAGCCGTTCTGTTGGTTATTGCTATCTGTGCTGTGTACTTGATGGTAGCACTTATCAGCTTCAATCCATCTGATCCCAGCTGGTCACAGACGTCATGGCATGAACCCGTCCACAATTGGGGTGGCAGTGTTGGTGCTTGGTTATCTGACACGCTATTCTCGGCATTTGGTATTCTTGCCTATGCAGTCCCGCCATTTATGTTGTTAGGTTGCTGGAATGCTTTCCGTCAGAAAGATAGGCAAGAGTACATTGATTTCTTCACACTTGCATTACGCGTCATTGGTGCTTTGGCCCTGATACTGACATCATGTGGTTTGGCTGCCCTCAATATTGATGATTTAAATGATTTTGCTGCTGGCGGAGTCATTGGGAATTTGTTCAGCAATGCGATTCTGCCTTGGTTTAACATTCTGGGGGCAACATTGGCTTTGCTTGGCATTTGGGCTGTTGGACTCACATTGTTTACAGGATGGTCATGGCTCACGATTGCAGAAAAAATTGGTGCAGTTATTCTGGATTCACTGAGTTTTGTCGTCAATCGTGGCCGCAATAATGCTGAATATGACGAAAATGATTTAGAAAATACGTTAGTTTCCGAACACTCAGCCAGTGAACAAAAACACGCGGAGCATGCAGATAAACATGAAATGGTTATATTTACTGAAACACTAGATGAAGATGATGCATTACTGACAGCTCCAACGTTAGCCGAATTAGCTAATACAGATCCAGCGTTACCGCCTGCATCAGCTTCTCCAACCGCTCCAGCATTGGATCAACCTCAGGAACAAGAACCTGCTCACTATTCTTTTGAATTGCCGGATAATGACCAATCAGGTACAAATCCACAATCCGATGACTTTTCTCAGGCTATTTCAAATCTATCCACAAACAGTTCTGCTGGCACGAATACGCATTCACAAGATGATGTCACAGAGACGTTTACTCTTCCTGCAAATGATAATGTCAATTTGAAAAATGCGGCAGCGGATATTGCCAGCTCTGCTGTTGTGACGAGAAATCCACAGGTTAAACAAGGTATTGGTCCTGAAATGCCGCGCCCTAATCCTGTTAGGATACCGACACGTCGCGAATTGTATGGTATCAAAGTGCCTTCTCACCGTTTGGCAGAACACATGCAACGGAAAGAAAAAGAGAGACAGAATGAGCTGGTTGCAGAAGCTAATGAACAGCGAATGGATGCCCAACAGCAAGACATGTTGCGTCAGCAATTCCTTGAGCAGCAACGCGAGCGCTATGGTGCTGATTTTGAGGAAAGAAACAGAGAGTCAGAGTCTCGTGAAGCAAGTACGCCGATCGATAAACAACCAACGGTAGCTGATGAGTTGACGAAAAATAGCATAGCTGGACAGACTATAGACGAACAGCCAGTAGATGAACAAAAAGCGCAGGAAGAAGCGTTGCGGATAGCGTTTGAGCAACAGCAACGCGAACGTTACCAACTGAATCAATCTGAGCCTACTGAGTTTGTATTTATGTCAACAGAGCCACCGGCTCAACAAATTCAGGAAAAAAATACAGCGATTGTTCTTGATTCTCACGCATCGAGAAATCAGCATACTTTTGCGCAGCAACCGCAGCAAGATAGTTTGTTCCATCCATTTTTGATACGTAATGATCAGCCATTGCCAAAACCAACGACGCCGATGCCTTCTTTGGATCTTTTGGCTGAACCCCCGGCGGAAGAAGAACCGGTTGATATGTTTGCGCTTGAGCAAACCTCGCGTTTAATTGAAGCGCGTTTGAATGATTATCGTGTTAAAGCGGATGTTGTTGGATTCTCTCCGGGGCCTGTCATCACACGATTTGAATTGGATTTAGCTCCTGGGGTGAAAGCTTCGCGTATTTCTAACTTAGCGCGTGACCTTGCTCGTTCGCTTTCAGCGGTAGCTGTCCGTATCGTGGAAGTTATTCCGGGGAGACCTTATGTTGGTTTGGAATTACCCAATAAAAAACGCCAAACAGTTTATCTGCGGGAAGTTTTGGACTGTGAGAAATTCCGTGATAACCCTTCACCGTTAACCATCGTCTTAGGAAAAGACATTGCAGGGCAGCCGGTTGTGGCTGACTTGGGTAAGATGCCTCACTTACTGGTAGCAGGAACGACAGGTTCGGGTAAATCGGTAGGGGTCAATGCGATGATCCTCAGTATTCTGTATAAAGCGAAACCGGAGGATGTTCGCTTTATTATGATTGATCCGAAAATGCTTGAGTTATCGGTTTATGAGGGCATTCCACATTTATTGACTGAAGTTGTCACCGATATGAAAGATGCAGCCAATGCATTGCGTTGGTGTGTAAATGAAATGGAGCGACGTTATAAGCTGATGTCAGCTTTAGGTGTGCGTAACCTTGCGGGCTATAACGATAAGATCAAGCAAGCCGAAAATATGGGGCGGCCGATCCCTGATCCGTTCTGGAAACCAGGTGACAGCATGGATGCGACGCATCCTATGCTGAAAAAAGAGCCTTATATTGTTGTCATGGTTGATGAATTTGCCGACTTAATGATGACAGTCGGGAAAAAGGTGGAAGAATTAATTGCACGCTTGGCTCAGAAAGCACGAGCGGCAGGTATCCACTTAGTATTGGCAACTCAGCGCCCTTCTGTTGATATTATCACCGGACTGATTAAGGCAAATATTCCGACACGTATTGCATTTACAGTATCCAGTAAAATAGATTCCCGTACCATTCTTGATCAAGGTGGTGCAGAATCATTGCTTGGCATGGGAGATATGCTTTATTTGGCGCCAAACTCCTCCATTCCTGTACGTGTTCATGGTGCATTCGTGCGCGATCAAGAAGTACATGAAGTAGTGAATGACTGGAAAGCCCGTGGCCGCCCTCAATATATAGACAGTATTGTCAAAGGGGGAGAAGACGGTGAAGGCAGTATGGGATTTGATAGCGATGAGGAGCTAGATCCCCTGTTTGATCAAGCGGTTGAATTTGTGGTCGAAAAACGTCGTGTCTCTATTTCGGGTGTGCAACGTCAATTCAGGATTGGATATAACCGAGCGGCTCGGATTGTCGAACAAATGGAAGCACAACAGATAGTGAGTGCGCCTGGGCATAATGGCAATCGTGAAGTTTTGGCACCTCCGCCCCATGAACATTAATTATCGCTGTGAAATGTAAACAGTATCGACAATTGATGGCTGATAATAAAACGAATTGAAGGTATCTTGCACATGAAAAAACTGATGTTGATTGGTTGTCTGATGATGGGTATGAGCATAGGTTCTGCTTGGGCTGATGCGACGCAGGATCTGCAAGGGCGTTTGGGAAAGGTGAATAGTTTTCATGCCAGTTTTACTCAAACAGTAACTAGCAATGATGGTTCAACAGTCCAACAAGGAGAGGGAGAGCTTTGGATTAAACGCCCTAATTTGTTTAACTGGCATATGACATCACCTGATGAGAGTGTTTTGGTTTCTGATGGTAAGACACTGTGGTTTTATAATCCTTTTGTTGAACAGGTGACTGCGAATTGGTTAAAGGAAGCAACGGGAAATACGCCATTTATGCTGATTGCACGCAATGATCCTGCCGACTGGAAACAGTACAAGGTTATGCAAAACGGTAATAGCTTTGAGCTGACGCCTCATAATGCCAATGGTAATTTAAAACATTTTTCAATTACCGTGACACCAGAAGGAACAATCCAAAAATTTACTGCCGTTGAACAGGATGGGCAAAAAAGTGCTTACCAATTGAAAGGGCAGCAAAATGTAAACGTGGGTGCGGAAAAATTCAAATTTACCGTACCGGAAGGTGTCACGCTGGATGATCAACGCCAGTGAGGTTTAAGTGAACAATCTTTCTCTCGATTTTTCACAAAATGAATTTCAGCCACTGGCCGCAAGAATGCGGCCAGTCACATTAGATCAATATATCGGCCAGCAACACTTACTGGCGGAAGGAAAACCTTTGCCGCGAGCAATCCGAGCAGGTCATCTTCATTCTATGATTTTATGGGGACCGCCTGGAACAGGAAAAACAACACTGGCTGAAATTATTGGTTATTACGCGCAAGCTGATATTGAACGCATTTCGGCAGTCACTTCTGGCATAAAAGAAATTCGTGAATCCATAGAAAGAGCACGACAAAATCGTAATTCAGGGCGTAGAACCATCTTATTTGTTGATGAAGTTCATCGATTTAATAAAAGTCAGCAGGATGCGTTCTTACCACATATTGAAGACGGTACGATCACATTTATTGGTGCAACCACCGAAAATCCCTCCTTCGAATTAAATTCAGCTTTGTTGTCACGGGCTCGTGTCTATTTATTGAAATCACTTTCGCCGGTAGAAATTGAACAGGTGCTTATTCAGGCCATTAATGATACAGAGCGTGGCATTGGCGGGCAAAATATCGTATTACCGGATAATACTCGCCAAATGATAGCAGAGCTTGTGGCGGGAGATGCACGCCGCTCACTGAATTTGCTGGAAATGATGTCGGACATGGCAGAAACGAATGCGCAAGGGCAGCGGGTTTTGACGCCAGAATTACTGAAAGAAGTAAGCGGGGAAAGAAGTGCCAGGTTTGATAATAAAGGTGATCGATATTACGATTTAATTTCTGCTCTGCATAAATCAATTCGTGGTTCAGCACCTGATGCCGCACTTTACTGGTACGCCCGAATTATTACCGCAGGCGGTGATCCCCTTTATGTTGCCCGTCGGTTACTGGCAATTGCTTCTGAAGATGTGGGTAATGCTGATCCACGCGGAATGCAGATAGCTATTGCTGCATGGGATTGTTTTACGCGTGTCGGAGCGGCTGAAGGAGAGAGAGCGATCGCACAGGCCATTGTCTATCTTGCATGTGCACCGAAAAGTAATGCTGTTTATACCGCATTCAAGGCAGCTATGGCGGATGCACAAAACAAACCGGATTATGACGTTCCTGCCCATTTGCGTAATGCTCCGACTAAGCTGATGAAGGAAATTGGGTTTGGTGAAGAGTATCGCTACGCCCATGATGAAGCGAATGCATATGCCGCCGGTGAAGTCTATTTTCCGCCAGAAATGCAACAAACACGTTATTATTATCCGACTGCCAGAGGGCTGGAAGGTAAGATAGGTGAAAAGTTAAACTGGCTAATGGAACAGGATCAAAATAGCCTAATAAAACGCTATCGTTAATTTTCTTGATACGGTAAGGTTTATATCCAACAATGCCAAATTACAGCTAAAAGCTGTAGTTTTTGACGATTTTTCAATAACCATATTTTCAATAACAACAAGCACAGGACTAGCATGCTCGATCCAAATATACTGCGTAATGAGCTAGACGCAGTCGCCGAAAAACTGGCTCGCAGGGGTTATACCCTTGATGTGGAGACGCTGCGCAAACTAGAAGAGCGCCGCAAAGTTTTACAAGTTGAAACTGAAACCCTGCAAGCAGAACGTAATTCCCGATCGAAGGCTATTGGTGCAGCGAAAGCCCGTGGTGAAGATATTGAACCACTGCGTCAGGAAGTGAATCAGTTGGGAGAAAAGCTGGATTCAGCAAAAGCTGAACTGGAAACCTTGCAGGCTGAGATCCGTAATCTTGTATTAAGCATGCCGAATATCCCAGATGATTCTTCTCCGGACGGAAAAGATGACAGTGATAATCTGGAAATTAGTCGTTGGGGTGAACCACGCCAATATGACTTTGAAATCAAAGACCATGTATCACTGGGTGAACTGACTGGCGGCCTTGATTTTGCGGCTGCGGTTAAACTGACTGGCTCGCGTTTCGTAGTAATGAAAGGGCAGATCGCTCGTCTGCACCGTGCTATCACCCAGTTCATGCTGGATCTGCATACAGAGCAGCATGGTTATCTGGAAACTTACGTCCCTTATTTGGTTAACCATGATTCTTTATATGGTACGGGTCAGTTACCTAAGTTTGGTGAAGATCTGTTCCATACCAGACCTTTGGAAGAAGAATCCGGCAGTCATTATGCTTTGATTCCAACAGCGGAAGTCCCGGTCACTAACTTAGTTCGTGATGAAATTTTGGATGAAAGTGTGTTGCCATTGAAGATGACGGCGCATACCCCTTGCTTCCGTTCTGAAGCGGGTTCTTATGGTCGTGATACCCGTGGCCTTATCCGTATGCATCAGTTTGATAAGGTTGAATTGATTCAGATTGTTCATCCGGAAAAATCCATGGAAGCCTTGGAAGAACTGACTGGGCACGCTGAGAAGGTATTACAGTTACTGAATCTTCCTTACCGTAAGATGCTACTGTGCACAGGTGACATGGGAGCAAGCGCAAGAAAAACTTACGATTTGGAAGTTTGGTTACCAGCACAAAATACTTATCGTGAAATTTCCTCTTGTTCTAACACGTGGGATTTTCAGGCTCGTCGTATGCAAGCGCGTTTCCGCGGTAAAGATGACAAGAAAACTCAGTTGGTACATACATTGAATGGTTCTGGTCTTGCGGTAGGCCGTACCTTGGTTGCTGTGATGGAAAACTATCAGCAGGCAGATGGCCGCATTGAAATCCCAGAAGTATTGCGTCCTTATATGAATGGATTGGAATACATTGGATAATATCATATTTTCTTAATAAAAAAGCGCCGAATATGGCGCTTTTTTTACGAGCAACTCTCATAAATTAACTTGTCACAGTTACATCATCTTTCTGAGTTTCTTTTTTATAAAAAACACTGCAATAGGAGATGTAAGATGTTGCCAGATTCAATGGAATTGTGAATAGAACTCCTAAGAGGTTTTTCCATATAGCACTGAGGCTAATTGAAAGAGATTTTCCTACGCTAAAATCTTTCAATATAATCAAGGCTGGGGCAAACCAGGAACATGCAGTGGATAAGAACAAGGTAATTAGAAACACACAAAAAGGTAAAAATAATGCTTGTGAATCATCACTAGTGATCATTGCATCATAATTGCTATATAAGGAAAAATTATCGAAAATGACTTGAGAAAGGTCGTGTCCATTTATCAGAACAGAAATAAGATTTCCCTATATTTTTATTCCACAAACAATGATACCGATTGCCAATAAAGCACTACATTTATAGTGAAGGCCATAGAATAATGTTCCGAACTTAAATTTACCCGTCATTATTTGTGTTTCACAAATGGCAATAATTCCAGCTGAGAATAACGGATCCAGTAAATGACACAGGAGAAAACCAAAATCAGAAATGAAAAGGCTTAAATTAATAGCGCCATAGATAATCCCCATTAACACCCACATACCAAGTTTGGGAGAAATAAAATCCTATGCATCACCTATCCAGGCAATGGCAGCATTTGCCCCAATGGCTTGGCCATTGGAAATAAAGATAGCGTGTTCATTATCTGAGTTATTGTGTGATCTTTCTATATTTGGAGGAATACTTTTGTTATCCATTTTTTTCTCTTATATTGATAAGAGAGCTTACTCAATTTATGCATTCATCCCAAGAAAAAAATGTCATTGGATAGTCATAAGAAAGCGCTAAAAATAGCGCTTTTTACATATAAGTACCTATTGGAAAATATTTAATTGACTAAGTGAGATTTTGTTTCTTGGGTTTCTGTAGCATAAAAAATGCTGCGATAAGTTGTATAATAGGTTGCCATATACATAGGAAAAGTAGCAAGCAAACCTAAACCAAGTGGAATTGCCGAAATAAACACCAGAATACCCATCAGCAAGAAGAACAGGAAACCACTGAATAGGTTTTTTCTTACTGCACTTAAGCTCATCGATATTGCTTCACCAAATTTTAAATCATTAATGATAATCAGAGCAGGAGCAAACCAACTAAATGCAAGGGCAACGATGCTAAAGAACAATATAACCAACATTGCCAGCATTAAAGTAGAAAAACTACCCATTAATAGCATTGGATCTGAATCCTGTCCTGCCAATAATATTTGAATTATGCTTGTTCCCCCAAGTATAATAGCAGCAATGACACCAAGTATATATATGCCGAAGACAAGCGCACCAACAGCAACTAATGAGCCGAACTTATTTTTAAACCCATAGAAAAGTAATTCTATTTCAAAATCACCAGTTGTTCGCTGTTTTTCACTGGCAGCGATAAATCCAGCAATAAAGACTGAACCGAACAGGGCCGCGACAATACTAACGATAGGAATGAATTGCAAAGCTATTACTATAAGGAAATAGACTAAGGTTAGCAATATCCATTTCGGTGGCTTTGCTTTAAACATTTCCCATGCATTACCAATCCACTCTGTTGCAGCTCCAGCTCCTACAGCACGACCACCTGGAATGAATGTATCTTTTTCCTTGCTCAGAGAGACACTGTTCTCTCCTGAATTGAGGTTCATATCTTGAGTATCCATATTTTTCCGATTTATTTTATATTGAATGGCAATTACTGAATTGATTTTTCTCTATTTCATTAACACGATTCGTTATAGAAAACGGAGGGATTATCATATAAAAATTATTAATCAACAAGTATTAATTTTAATCCTTATCAGCGGAAAAAAAGGTGTTTTTATAGGTAATAATGAATGTATGTGATTTCTTTTATTAATTATTCTGAGATAATTTTGGCTTAATTTTCTAATTTATATCTACATAAAGTAAATGATTTTATTTTTGGTGTCATTTATTGTGTGTTTTTAGAATAAAATATTATACACATTGTTAGTAGGTTATGCTGATTTTTGCTTTATTTTGATCATATCAGGCTATATCCGGCCTGATATGATCTAGTTAGTAATAATTAACAGGGAAAAAAGAGTTGTTACCTGAGCTTAATATTTAGGATACGTACATACTTCGTATCAGTTGGCTAGGAACTTAAATTAAAGGTAATCAATACACCTTTATGATCAGTTGGCCAAACTCCTGTAGGCTGTTTAAATTTATCATGAGAGGTTTCTTTAACTCGCCCGCCTCTTACAATACTACCAGAAGGGCCGATGATAACGGCATCTTGTACTGTTAGGCGTGGATCAGAATGGTAAAAATAAAATCAATGCGATCACGTTCATCTGCTTTAGGTGCCCATACAAGCTTGTTGATGTCAGCATATGGGTTATCTGCCGCCCAGGTAAAACCAGGATATGCTACTGGATCGGTATATTTTACCCGATAGCTATCAAGATAATCTGCATTTGCTAATAATGTGGTTGATGTCCAAGGAACAACAGCACCGTGATGGTCAAAAAGATCTTTGGTTTTCTCTGACCAATCCATCCAAGATGGTTCATTAAAATCACCGGCCAATATAATAACGTGGTTTTTATTTACTTCATTTTTAGCATTACTTATAAATGAATTAATCGATTTTGGGCGATAGGATTTATTATTTTCTTTTAAGATATCATCAACATTAGTGTCTGGACCATTGGGTAATTCTTTCCAGGTGTTGCCATCATAACCTCTTGGAAGATAATTAGCCGCATTTTTATAATCTAAATGACCGGAATAAAAGTCTATATAAATATTATTTACCTTGACTAATGCTTTAGTGAATCTATCGAAACTATTATGATGAATTATAGGGTAACGGGAAAGAATACCAACATCGTTTTTTGATTTGTAAGAGTAGTAATTGAAACCTTTGTTATGCAGAGATTTTACTAATTTTCCAGTAAAAGCAGTATGATTATAATTTTCTACTTCACTAAGAGCTATAAGGTCAGGATGAGTATAAACGATAGTATTGACGATTCCTTGATAACCTTTTTTAACTTGAGCACCTTCCATCCAAATATCTAATGAAAGTACTGTAAATATGTAATTTTTTTCATTTATTTTAACTGGGGTTTTATTTTCTCCAGATGATTTTTCTTTATTTAGTAATGGGGTGTTTTGTTTTTCAGGTGCTGAATTTTTTGAAGGTAACTCTGTATTATTAGCTCGTATATTGAATGAAATTAATAGAAAACAAGGCATAAAAAGAGAAAGAAATAGATTTTTCATAATGATATCCTCAAAATGATAATGGAAAGTGATTCTCTCTTTTGTTGTATTGCAATTTGAAATGTATTAGATATGAAGTAAATTTTCTTAAAAAATAATAGTCGCAATGACATTGTAGAATGTAAAGGAAGTTAAAAATTTATTCAATATAATAACGGTAAGGAGGAGATTGGATCATAAGTCATTAACAAAGAAACTGACTTCAATGTTTGAAAGCCAGTTTCTATTAAGCATTATAGATTGCTTTATTAATTATATAGTTAATTATGAAGTGGCAGGAGTAAATCTAATAGATAACGTGATGCCCATAGCCACTTAAAATTTCTTTTACTCTCTCCATTGTCTCTTTTGATGGGGGCTTAACACCTTCCAATTTATATTCCTCCCCCATGGCAATCCATTTATGTTTACCGAGTTCGTGATAAGGTAATAGTTCTATTTTTTCAATATTTTTCATGTCTTTGGTGAATTCACCAAGTAAATGAACTGATTGATCATCATCCGACCAACCGGGAACAACAACATAACGGATCCAGGTTTTTTGATTGCGTTTTGTCAGATAACGTGCAAATTCGAGAGTCCGATGATTGGATACGCCAATTAATTTTTGGTGAATATCATCATTAAGTTGTTTTAAATCCAGCATAACCAAATCGGTAGCATCCAATAGTTCATCGATCACCGGATCATAACGGCGAACAAAGCCATTCGTATCGAGACAGGTATGAATGCCTTCTTCATGGCAAGCTCTGAACCAGTCACGAACAAATTCGGCTTGAAGAATTGCTTCACCACCGGAAGCCGTGACTCCACCACCGGAAGCATTCATAAAATGGCGATAGGTTGTTGCTTCTTTTATTAATTCTTCGACTGTTACAGTTTTTCCGCCATGGGTATCCCAAGTATCGCGGTTATGGCAATAGAGGCAGCGCATAAGGCAACCTTGGAAAAACGCGATAAAGCGGATACCGGGACCATCTACGGTTCCGCAAGATTCAAAAGAGTGGATACGGCCAAGTACGGACATGAAAGGACTTCTCCAAAACTAGCAAGCTAATAAAGGCCCCAAGGATTAAGGAGCCTTTATTGTAAGTTATTTCAATAGAAATAATGACATTTTACGTTAACGCGATTCTCATTGACTCTATTTCACGTCATTACACTATATTTTAATCATTACATGGTTTGAGTAAATGTACGGGTGATAACGTCCCGTTGCTGTTCTTTAGTCAAAGAATTAAACCGCACAGCGTAACCAGATACGCGAATAGTCAATTGCGGGTATTTCTCAGGATTTTCCATGGCATCCAACAGCATTTCGCGGTTCATCACGTTAATGTTCAGGTGCTGACCACCTTCGATATCTGCTTCGTGATGGAAATAACCGTCCATCAGGCCCGCCAGATTTGCTTTACGTACTTCATCATCTTTACCCAGTGCATTAGGTACAATAGAGAATGTGTATGAAATACCATCTTTGGCATAGGCAAACGGCAGTTTAGCGACCGAAGTCAATGAAGCAACTGCACCTTTTTGATCACGTCCGTGCATTGGATTAGCGCCTGGTCCGAATGGTGCGCCAGCACGACGTCCATCAGGAGTATTCCCCGTTTTCTTACCATAAACCACGTTTGAGGTAATAGTCAGTACAGACTGTGTTGGAACAGCATTACGGTATGTTTGCAGTTTCTGAATTTTCCTCATGAAGCGTTCAACCAGATCACAAGCGATATCATCGACACGTGGATCGTTGTTACCGAATTGTGGGTATTCACCTTCAATGTTGAAATCAATTGCTAAGCCATCTTCATCGCGGATTGGGGAAACTTTCGCGTATTTAATGGCAGACAATGAGTCAGCGGCAACGGATAGGCCTGCGATACCACATGCCATAGTACGGTATACATCACGATCGTGCAGTGCCATTAATGAAGCTTCATAGCTGTATTTGTCATGCATGTAGTGGATAATATTCAGGGCAGTGACATATTGTTTTGCCAGCCAATCCATGAAGTGATCCATACGCGCCATAACCTTGTCATAATCTAGCACCGCATCTTTCATTGGCTCTTCTTTCGGGCCAACTTGCATTTTCATTTTTTCATCCACGCCGCCGTTGATGGCATACAACATGGTTTTTGCAAGGTTTGCACGGGCGCCGAAGAACTGCATTTGTTTACCAACAACCATTGGGCTGACGCAGCATGCGATAGCGTAATCATCGCTGTTGAAGTCAGGGCGCATCAGGTCATCATTTTCATATTGCAGGGATGAGGTGTCGATAGAGACTTTTGCTGCAAACTTTTTAAAGTTAACAGGCAGTTTTTCAGACCATAGGATGGTCATGTTAGGTTCTGGGGATGGCCCCATGGTATATAGCGTATGCAGGAAACGGAAACTGTTTTTGGTTACAAGGGTGCGTCCATCTAAACCCATACCAGCCAGTGATTCGGTTGCCCAAATTGGGTCGCCAGAAAACAGCTCATCATACTCCGGAGTACGCAGGAAACGTACCATGCGCAGTTTCATGACCAAATGATCGATCAGCTCTTGAGCTTGTTGTTCAGTTAATTTACCTGCCTGAATATCACGTTCGATATAGATATCCAGGAAGGTCGAAACACGACCAAAGGACATTGCAGCCCCGTTTTGGGATTTAACGGCTGCCAGATAGGCAAAATAAGTCCATTGCACGGCTTCTTTGGCATTGGTAGCAGGATTGGAAATATCATAGCCATGTTTAGCAGCCATCTCTTTGATTTGACCAAGAGCACGATGCTGTTCGGCGAGTTCTTCGCGCAAACGAATGGTAGCTTCCAGGTTTTCGCCGTTTTCCAATTTTTCCTGTAGGGAAGTGAATTGGGCAAACTTTTCGTCACGCAGGAAGTCGATTCCGTACAATGCAACGCGACGGTAATCACCGATAATGCGACCACGGCCATAGGCGTCAGGCAAGCCAGTCAATACACCAGATTTACGGCATTTCAGAATATCGGGGGTGTAAACATCAAATACGCCCTGATTATGCGTCTTACGATATTCAGTGAAAATTTGTTTCAGTTTTGGGTCCAGGTCACGATTGTAAGCTTTACAGGAACCTTCAACCATTTTAATGCCGCCAAATGGAATAATGGCACGTTTTAGTGGTGCTTCGGTTTGCAGGCCAACAATTTGTTCCAGATCTTTTTCAATATAACCCGCATCATGAGAGGTAATTGTAGACGCAATGTCAGTATCAAAATCTATCGGTGCATGGGTGCGGTTTTCGATTTTGATACCTTCCATGACTTTTTCCCACAAAGCATTTGTTGCTTCTGTGGCGCCCGCGAGGAATGATTCATCACCTTCATACGGGGTATAGTTTTTCTGGATGAAATCACGGACATTGACTTCATTCTGCCAGCTACCCTCGTTAAAGCCTTGCCATGCTACTGAGAATTTTTCGTTTAACTCGGACATGATACTTCTACCTTTTAACAGTGGAACTTTTAAGAAATCTGATGTAGAGGCGAATTAATGATTTTTGCCGCCACGTAAATAAATCAACCAATAAGTCAATCCAACCAATACCGCACCACCAATGATGTTACCGATCGTGACAGGGATCAGGTTATCGGTAATAAAACTTGCAACATTAAGTTGAGGAAATCGTTCAGGGGTTGTTCCTACTTTCAACCAAAATTCATCTGGGGCGAAGTTTTTGATAATGATCCCAAACGGAATTAAAAACATGTTGGCGATACTGTGTTCAAAACCGCTGGCGACAAACATGCCAATTGGCAGGATCAGTGCGAATAATTTATCGATCAAACTGCGTCCGGCATAACTCATCCAGACCGCAAGACATACCATCAGATTGGCTAAAATACCCAGGCATATCGCCTCGATAAAGGAATGGTGCATTTTATGATCTGCTGTCTGTAATACATTCAGTCCCCAGGTTCCATTGGCAACGGCATATTGGCCGGAGTACCAAACCAAGGCCACGAAAAACAGGGCGCCAATCAGATTACCGATGTAAACGTTAATCCAGTTTTTGATCATTTGAGACCAGGTAATACGCCCCGTCGCTTTTGAAATAATCGTCAACACAGTGGAAGTGAAAAGATCGACGCCGCATATAACCACCAGCATCAAACCAAGGGAAAAACAGATCCCACCCGTTAATTTAGCTAATCCATAAGGAATGGAAGAGGTTCCTGTTGTTGCCGTAATATAAAAAACAAAAGCAATGGAAATAAATACACCTGCCATGATTGCCGATAAATAAGTCACTGTGGGATGTTTATTGACTTTATATACACCAATGTCATCAGCGATTTGTGCCATTACAGCAGGTGAAAATAAATTGAAAGGGTTGTCAGTTTTCATCCTAACACTCTCTTTATCCTTAATTAATCATAGCACGCATTGATAGTAACAAACGGGGATTGACCTGAATTTGATATGGATCATATTAGACCGAAAGTCTAATGAAATATGGCAGTTTAAATGTGGTGAGATAGAATTAATACTATGATTTATAAAGAAAAATATTTTTTAAAATTTATAAAAATTTTTTATATAAGCAGTTTTGGCCTTTTAGATATTAAAAGTAAAACAACAGGTTAAATTGTCATTTATTTGTTATTTCAAAATAAATTATATTTAACCTGCATTTTACTTTTTATGATAAATAAACGTTAATGCAACAGTTTATTTATTGGTCCAAAATTCACGCTTAGCTTTTTGCAGTTTATCATAAGCATTTAATAATGCTTGATGAGCGGGCAGTGCTTTTAATTCTGAATCAATAGGCCATAGACCATAGAAGCAGTTTTCTCCGGCAATGGCCGCTGAAGCAGCATCAACAGTGTCTTGGCCGTACATTTTTACAAATGCCTGATAATATTGCTCTGGTTGGCGATCTTCTTCTTGGGTTAACAGTAACAACGTTTGCAGGCAGCGATAATAGTTAGCTCGCTCAGCGGTGAAAACAGAAGCATTGAAATCCTGTGTCCATTCAACCCAAATCAGTGCTTGTTCCAAATCATTGCCTGCCAGTGCCAGCATGGATTTTAATTCACCGATACGCAGGTTGCTCCAACCGTTATCTTTACCTACCGCAACTCCCAGTAACTCACGGACACGGGTGAAGTCATCTAAACCTTCATCATCTAGCTGTTCGAGAAAAGCCAGATACTCTCCTGGTTGCCATTGACTTTCCGGCAAAGCCAGAATGGTATCACGCAGATGAGTTCCCATGGTGTTATTAGCAATGTGCAAATCTTCGACCGGATAAATATCTGACATACCGGGAACCAGAATGCGGCAGGCGTAAATGCCAAGGTGCTCATAATCAGCGATATAGACTTCAGCATCCAGTTTATTGAAAATCCCCATCAAGGTGGTGAACTCTTCTTCTGTTGTTCCGCTGAAATTCCAGTCAACAAACTCATAGTCAGCATCTTGCTTGAATAGATCCCAACTGATTACACCGCTGGAATCAATAAAGTGAGTTTCCAGATTGGTATGCTCAGAAACTTCTTCATTATCAAAGCTTGGTGGGGTGAAAACATCCAGATCTTTCAGGCTCCGGCCTTGCAGCAGTTCTGTGACTGTGCGCTCCAGTGCAACACCAAAATCAGGATGAGCGCCAAAGGAAGCAAAACAAGTGCCATTATTAGGATTGAACAGTACGACGCAAATGACCGGGAACTGCCCACCAAGTGAAGCGTCGTAACAATAGATAGGAAAGCCTTCTTCCTGCAATTTATTGACTGATTCAATGACGCTTGGGTAGCGGTTCATAATATCTTGTGGAATTTCAGGCAGGCTGATGCATTCTGCGATAATGCGGTTCTTCACATAGCGCTCAAATACTTCAGATAATCCCTGTACACGCGCTTCGTTCATGGTATTGCCAGCTGACATACCGTTTGAAACATACAGATTTCCGACAATATTCATTGGAATATAAATCGTTTGATTATCTGACTGACGATTAAATGGCAGGGCGCAGATCCCCCGCTCTTCATTACCAGATTGCAGATCCACTAATTGGCTAGCACAAAGCGCATTATCTGGATTGTAAAAACGATGCAGACGTTCGTCTAAGATACCTTCTGGCAGAGAGTCATCTTCTGGCAACGGGAACCATTTTTCATTTGGGTAATGAACAAACTCACTATTAGCAACGGTATCACCCAGATAAAAATCAGCAAAGAAATAATTTGTCGATAGACGCTCAAAATATTCTCCCAATGCGGAGGCCAATGCAGCTTTCTTGCTGGCACCCTTGCCATTGGTAAAGCACAGTGGGCAGTCGCGATCGCGAATATGTACTGACCAAACATTCGGAACAGGATTCAGCCATGAGGCTTCTTCAATATTAAAACCAAGGGACTTCAGTTTGTGCTGAAAGCGGTTAATGGAGTCCTCTAACGCGGCGTCTTTGCCTGGGATATAGGTTTGCGTCATCGTGATTCACTTCAATGTATGTTAAAGGCGTATATCATACGGCGTTTTTTTTATCCGCTCTATCAGTTCCCAAAAATTATTGTTAATTAGAGTTTATTTATTCTTGGTTTACATAATAAAATAGCTTTTTTTACAAGAGGTTGAATAATGAAAAAGACTAAAATAACAGCAATAGCCGGTTTTCTGGCTTTAGTTAGCGGTTCTGCTTTCGCTTTACCGAATATTACTGTTTTGGCAACAGGGGGTACAATTGCTGGGGGGGGTGAATCGGCAACTCAATCTAGTTATACTGCAGGTAAAGTGGGCATTGATTCGTTGCTGAATGCTGTACCAGCAATTAAAAACATTGCTGATTTGAAAGGTGAGCAGGTTGTCAGCATCGGTTCTCAGGACATGAACGATCAAGTATGGCTGACTCTGGCGAAGAAAATCAATGCGGAATGTGACAAAACTGACGGTTTTGTTATCACCCACGGTACTGACACCATGGAAGAAACTGCTTATTTCCTCGAACTGACCACCCAATGCCAGAAGCCTATCGTGATGGTTGGTGCAATGCGTCCATCTACAGCACTGGGTGCTGACGGTCCGTTGAACCTGTACAACGCTGTTGTTGTTGCGGCTGATAAAAACTCAGCAAACCGTGGTGTGCTGCTGGCGATGAATGACTCCGTGATCCATGGTCGTGACATCAGTAAACTGAGCACAACTGAAGTTCAGGCGTTTCAGGCTGTGAATGCTGGTGCACAGGGCTTCGTTCACGATGGCAAAGTACGCTACTATTCTGCGGCACCTGTAAAAGCAAGCAAAGCCGTTTTTGATGTGAGCGAATTGGATAAATTGCCGAAAGTTGGCATCGTTTATAACTACTCCAACGCTTCTGATCTGCCAGCAAAAGCTTTCGTTGAAAATGGTTATCAGGGCATTGTCAGTGCAGGTGTAGGTAACGGTAACATCTATAAGTCCATTTTTGACACATTGACTAAGGCAGCTAAAAATGGTGTTGTTGTCGTTCGCTCCAGCCGTATTCCTTTCGGCTACACTACCCAGAATGCTGAAGTTAACGACAGCAAATATGGCTTTGTGGCTTCAGAGCGTTTGAACCCACAGAAAGCCCGCGTTCTTCTGCAATTGGCTCTGACGCAAACTTCTGATGTAGAAAAAATTCAGGAAATGTTTGGTAAGTATTAATTCCTGATTTAACTATATAAAAAGGCGCATTCGATGCGCCTTTTTATATTTTTACTTTCAATTCTATTGATTCAGTTGGTGTGTTAATTTTCCACAAGTGCCTTGAAAATCTTGAATTTTTCTAGGTGTACCATCACGGCCATTATAAACTGAAACATCAATACACTTATTTCTTACATTCATCAACAGAAAATCACCTTGGAATAAGGCACCACTATTATATATCCTGGCATTACCAAAGATGGGATCTCCTCCATTTTTATTAGATTCTTTAACCTGATGAGTATGACCAATAAATACTGCCATAACGTTATATTTTTCAATTAAATTTTTGAATTCTTTTTTCTGTTCATCTGTACTTTTTTGAATAAAACTTTGCGTGCCATCATGAAAATTAAGAATACTTGCTTTTCCTCTGGAATAGGCTTTTGTTAAATCGGTTTTTAACCATGCCATCGAATTTTTTATATATATTGTTGGGGCGGCATAGTGATCCAATGTAACCCAATAAGTTGGGTAGTTCTGTAGTTGAACATAATGAATATTACCGAAATCCCATGAATAGGCTAAGCTACCGCTATGTTTATCATTATTATAATCACTATTGAAATTTAATAGCTGCTCATTCTGATAGTTATCACTTATCTCTGATGCCATATTATCGACAGACCACCTCGCACAGGCATTTTTACTAAAATCAAAATGCCAATATTCCGTACAATCATTTACATTGTTTTGGTAGTCATGATTACCAAGGCCAAAATAAAATGGGAATAATAATTTATTGTATATTAAATAGAAGTCATCTCTGGTGTTCTGGCGACCAAACTCAGTCATATCACCATTGATAATACCGAAATCTACTAATCCTTGTAGGTGTAACTCGTTAATGCTTTTTACAACATTGCGGTTTCTGTTTTTCCAAGGTTCCTCATTTGCAAAAGCGTTTGGATCTCCGGTTTCTAATCTCCATGGCTGCGGATCAGACATTACAATGACCTTATAATTTCTGGTTAAGTGTTTTTTAAGGAATGTGACTCTTATTCCGGTATTCTCTCCATGTATTAAAGAATATCCCGTTAAATAGCTATCTTGTTTATTCGTGGTAATATCATATGAATTTTTTCCAAAAAAGGGAATGTTCCAATGTATAGTTATTTTGGCGCCATCTGAGGCTTTGTATACAGCTGTGCCTTCGGTGTTATTCATACGCGAATTGTCAAACATAAAATTCACTCTTTCACCCATTAATACTTTTTGAGGAGGTTTGGTACTCCATGTGCCATTTTTTAGGGATGACGAATCTAATTCCAGAATAGAGTCGGTGCTATTTTTAATACTAATAAGTGTTGAGCTGAGTGCACGAATAGAAAATGTAGATAAAAACAATAAGATAATAAACATTAGGTAGGGTAATGTAGATTGATTTATTTTTTTCATTTTTTATTTCCTTTAGCATGATCGTAACTTGTTGATATATTTTACTGATTAATTTGATTAATGAATAATTCAGTTTTGAAGAATGAAGGTGAGTTTATGTTGAGACGTTTTTTGTTGTTTCGTGAAAAGGGTATATTTGAAAGTCTCGATTGATTTTGTCAAGGATTTATTTGAATAAGTAATGTGGTTTTGATGCAATAAATTGTTTTTTTTAATTTTATGATTTAAATCTTTTCGGTAAGTGGTGTGTTTTATTATTAATATTCTAAGTTTGTTTTTATTTTGAGTGTTAAGCAAAGACGATATTATCCAGGCTTGATTTTTTGATTTTTTGATTTTTTGATTTTTTGTTATTCGGATTATAGTTTATTGCGTTATTTGTAATAAGGTGATCTATCAGAGAGTTATGCTGTAGTTGACAATTGTAGTTTACAATAAATGTTTAATAATTATTGCAGCAGCAAGGCGGGAGTGATAAAACCAATGCGTCCGATTTTATTGTATCCATTGATAGGGTGAAGTTAATGAGTCAGGTATATAATTTCAGCGCTGGTCCAGCTATGTTGCCAGCAGAAGTGTTACGACGTGCAGAGCAGGAACTTTGCAACTGGCACGGCTTGGGGACATCTGTAATGGAAATTAGTCACCGTAGCAAAGAGTTTGTGGCTGTTGCGGCAGAAGCAGAAAAAGATCTCCGAGATTTATTAGCAATACCTGAGAATTACAAAGTACTGTTTTGTCATGGCGGTGCTCGTGGGCAATTTTCGGCGTTACCACTGAATTTACTGGGTGATAAACCGACAGCAGATTACATCGTTAGTGGCTACTGGTCTGAATGTGCAGCGAAAGAAGCAGAAAAATATTGCACTCCAAACATCATTGATATCAGGACAGAAATGGGCGGTGTCAAAGGTGTGAAGCCGATGAGTGAATGGGCGTTGAGCAGTGATGCTGCCTATATCCATTATTGTCCTAATGAAACTATTGAAGGCATTGCCATTTTTGAAGAGCCTAATTTTGGTGATGATAAAATTGTCATTGCCGATTACTCTTCAACCATTCTCTCTGCACCAATTGATGTTAGCCGTTATGGTGTCATTTATGCTGGGGCACAAAAAAATATTGGGCCAGCAGGGATTACCGTTGTCATTATTCGTGAAGATCTACTGGGTAAAGCACACCAGCATACGCCATCTATTCTGGATTATACTGTGCAGGTTCAATACGACTCCATGTATAACACGCCCCCGACATTTGCATGGTATTTGTCTGGCATGGTATTCAAATGGTTGAAAGAGCAGGGAGGGCTACAAGAAATCAGTAAACGCAATCATGCTAAAGCCGAACACCTTTATCATGCGGTTGATAACAGTAAGTTGTATATCAACCGTGTTGCTCCTCAAAACCGTTCTATCATGAATGTGCCATTCCAACTGGCTAACCCAGCGTTAGATAGCCAGTTTTTGGAAGAAGCTTATGCACACGGGTTACATGCATTGAAAGGGCACAAAGTTGCGGGTGGCGCTCGTGCTTCGATTTATAACGCCATGCCTTATGAAGGTGTGAAAGCATTAGTTGAATTTATGGCTGATTTTGAACGCCGCAATGCATAATTTTTTATCGTCGGGAGGGGTAAAGTCTCCCGATCTTAAAATCCTCGATTTATCCTAACAACTAAAATCATATCTGGAGATTCCTCCCTTTATGCAATCCCTGACGTTACAACCTATTTCCCATATTAATGGAACAATTAACTTGCCTGGTTCTAAAAGCGTTTCTAACCGCGCTTTGTTACTTGCTGCTCTCGCTAAGGGAACAACCCGATTGACCAATTTGTTGGATAGCGATGATATCCGTTACATGCTTAATGCTCTGACTGCATTAGGTATTTCCTATCGTCTCTCTGCTGATCGTACTAACTGTGAAGTAGATGGCATTGGAGGCCGTATTACGGGCAAAAGCGGCATCGAACTGTTTTTGGGCAATGCTGGTACAGCAATGCGTCCATTGGCCGCGGCTCTATGTTTAGGAAACGGCGGTATGGACGTGGTATTGACCGGTGAACCTCGTATGAAAGAGCGTCCAATTGGTCACTTAGTTGATGCATTGCGTCAAGGCGGAGCAGAAATTGATTATCTTGAACAGGAAAATTACCCACCTTTACATATCAAAGGGGGGTTTTTAGGCGGAAAAGTTACCGTTGACGGTAGTGTTTCCAGTCAGTTCCTAACCGCCTTGTTGATGGCAGCTCCATTGGCAAAAAACGATACGGAAATTCGCATACAAGGTGATTTGGTTTCTAAACCTTATATTGATATTACATTGGCACTGATGAAAAGTTTTGGTGTAACGGTAGACAATGGACAATATCAGGTGTTTCACATTAAAGGTCAGCAGCAATATTTGTCTCCGGGACAATATTTGGTGGAAGGTGATGCTTCATCGGCATCTTATTTTCTGGCTGCGGCGGCAATTAAAGGTGGAACCGTTCGTGTCACGGGCATTGGCAGGAATAGCCTGCAAGGGGATACCAAATTTGCCAATGTGTTAGAACAGATGGGGGCAACTATTCGTTGGGGGGATGATTTTGTTGAATGTGAACGCGGTACATTGACAGGCATTGATATGGATATGAATGCTATTCCTGACGCTGCAATGACAATTGCGACGACCGCGTTGTTTGCACAGGGAGAAACCGTTATCCGCAATATCTACAATTGGCGGGTAAAAGAAACTGATCGGCTAAATGCAATGGCAACTGAATTGAGAAAAATAGGTGCCGAAGTGGAAGAGGGACATGATTATATTCGAATTTCTCCGCCAGAAAAGCTCAATCATGCTGAAATTAAGACCTATAATGATCACCGCATTGCGATGTGTTTCTCGTTGGTGGCTCTGTCGGATACCCCAGTCACCATCCTTGATCCAGGCTGTACAGCAAAGACATTCCCAGATTATTTCAATCAGCTTGAAAAGCTCAGCCAGTACGCCAAATAGACGGAGAGGCAAAAGTAGGTAGGGACAGAAATAAATGGGTTTTGCCTGTTTCTCTCATTTGCTGAGCGCGTATAATAAGACAGGTTTTTATTGCTTACTAATTAAGCAATTTTTTGCATTCGGTAAATGACCTGTCTGTTATACGAATGTTATGCGAAAAGGAGGATAATGATGGCGGCGATAGCCCCAGTAATAACCGTTGATGGGCCAAGTGGTGCTGGCAAGGGAACACTATGTCAGGCATTGGCGGAAGCGTTAGATTGGCAGTTGCTTGATTCAGGTGCCATTTATCGTGTATTGGCACTGGCTGCCATCCATCATCAGGTGGATATCCAGTCTGAAGACGCACTGGTTCCTCTGGCTGCAAACCTGGATGTTCGTTTTGTGCCTGCAAATGGCAAACTCCGGGTTATTCTGGAAGGCGAAGATGTCAGCAATGAAATTCGTACCGAAGCTGTTGGAAATACGGCTTCACAGGCGGCGACATTCCCACGTGTCCGTGAAGCACTTTTACGTCGGCAGAGAGCTTTCCGTATTGTCCCTGGACTGATAGCTGATGGTCGTGATATGGGAACCGTTGTATTTCCTGACGCGCCAGTGAAAATATTTCTTGATGCAAGTGCGGAAGAACGCGCCCGCAGACGTATGTTGCAGTTGCAGGAGAGAGGTTTTAGTGTTAACTTTGAAAATCTTTTGTCCGAGATACAAGAACGGGACTTCCGCGATCGCAATCGGGCCGTTGCGCCTTTAGTGCCGGCAAAAGATGCATTGATCCTGGATTCGACCAGCATGTCTATCGAAGACGTGATTGATAAAGCACTGGCTTATGTGAGAAACGCGCTGGAAATACCCGCATAATCGTTAATTTTCTCAAATACACTATTGCAGTAGTGTATCGAGAAGATGTATATAGAATTCTGGTGTATTGGTAGTGAAATATTCTGGTACACTAAAACACCTTGTAACAGGGAAAAGTTGCGAGGTATGTAAAACAACCCCATTCGGCTGGAAGCTAGATGGACGTTAATTAAAAATCTTGAAGATCATAAACATGACAGAATCTTTTGCTCAACTCTTTGAAGAATCCCTACAGGCTATCGAAACCCGTCCAGGCGCCATCGTTCGTGGTGTTGTGGTTGCTATCGATAAAGACGTTGTATTGGTTGACGCAGGCCTGAAATCAGAATCTGCAATTCCTGTAGAACAATTCAAAAATGCTCAAGGTGAGCTGGAAATCCAAGTTGGCGATGAAATCGACGTAGCTTTGGATGCGGTAGAAGATGGTTTTGGTGAAACTGTCTTGTCTCGTGAGAAAGCGAAACGTCACGAAGCATGGCTGATGCTGGAAAAAGCATACGAAGAAGCTGAAACTGTCACTGGTATTATCAATGGCAAAGTAAAAGGTGGCTTCACTGTAGAACTGAACGGTATCCGTGCGTTCCTGCCAGGTTCACTGGTTGACGTTCGCCCAGTTCGTGACACTGCTCACCTTGAAGGCAAAGAGCTTGAGTTCAAAGTCATCAAGCTGGATCAGAAACGCAACAACGTAGTTGTTTCTCGTCGTGCAGTTATCGAATCTGAAAACAGCGCAGAACGTGATCAGCTGCTGGAAAACTTGCAAGAAGGCATGGAAGTTAAAGGTATCGTTAAGAACCTGACTGACTACGGTGCATTCGTTGATCTGGGCGGCGTTGATGGCCTGCTGCACATTACTGATATGGCTTGGAAACGTGTTAAACACCCAAGCGAAATCGTCAATGTGGGCGATGAAATCACAGTTAAGGTACTGAAATTCGACCGTGAGCGTACTCGCGTATCTCTGGGTCTGAAACAACTGGGTGAAGATCCATGGGTAGCAATCGCTAAACGTTATCCAGAAAGTACTAAACTGACTGGTCGCGTAACTAACCTGACTGATTACGGCTGCTTCGTTGAAATCGAAGAAGGCGTTGAAGGTCTGGTACACGTTTCAGAAATGGATTGGACCAACAAGAACATCCACCCATCCAAAGTTGTTAACGTTGGTGACGTTGTGGAAGTTATGGTTCTGGATATCGATGAAGAACGTCGTCGTATCTCCCTGGGCCTGAAACAGTGCAAAGCTAACCCTTGGCAGCAATTTGCTGAGACTCACAACAAGAACGATCGCGTTGAAGGTAAAATCAAGTCTATCACTGACTTTGGTATCTTCATCGGTCTGGAAGGCGGCATCGACGGTCTGGTTCACTTGTCTGACATCTCCTGGAACGTTGCAGGTGAAGAAGCAGTTCGTGAATACAAGAAAGGCGACGAAATCGCTGCTGTAGTTCTGCAAGTAGATGCAGAGCGTGAGCGTATCTCTCTGGGCATCAAGCAACTGGCAGAAGATCCATTCAACAATTACCTGTCTGTAAACAAGAAAGGTGTAATTGTTACTGGTAAAGTCACTGCAGTTGACGCAAAAGGTGCTACAGTTGAATTAGCTGACGGCGTTGAAGGTTACCTGCGTGCATCAGAAGCTTCTCGTGACCGCGTTGAAGATGCAACTCAAGTTCTGAACGTTGGCGATGAAGTTGAAGCTAAATATGTTGGCGTTGATCGCAAAAACCGCGTAATCAACCTGTCTGTTCGTGCAAAAGACGAAGCTGATGAAAAAGACGCTATCGCTTCTGTGAACAAACAAGAAGACACAAACTTCGCTAACAATGCAATGGCTGAAGCTTTCAAAGCAGCTAAAGGCGAATAATCTAAGTCAATAACGGCGGGTAATATTCTCTATAATGAGAATATTACCCGAATACGGTAGTTTAGGGAGGTACCATGACCAAGTCTGAATTAATCGAAAGACTTGCAGAGCAGCAATCTCACATGCCGGCCAAAGCCGTTGAAGATGCAGTGAAAGAAATGCTTGATCATATGGCAGAAACACTAGCCGCAGGTGAACGTATTGAAGTTCGCGGATTCGGCAGCTTTTCTCTTCACTACCGGGCTCCGCGTGTGGGCCGTAATCCAAAAACAGGTGATAAAGTGGAATTGGACGGTAAATACGTTCCTCACTTTAAACCCGGTAAAGAATTGCGTGACCGCGTGAATATCTATAGCGATAGCTAAGATATCAGTTATTACTTAATTAAACTAACGGCGCCCTAGGGTGCCGTTTTTTGTGTTTCTGGTTTTTGTGAGAATAGACGTATTTTTTTGAATCGTTTCTTCTGCTTAAAAGTTAATTTGCGAAGCGACTCCACAATAACATTTCTCTAACTAGCGATAAGAACTACTGTGTAATAATCTCTCTTGCGTGAATGGAATATCAGCACAGAGACATAATGGATGCAGCCTATAATACTTTCTCTTTTTACCTATTTATTCACCATTTGGCGGAAACCGCCGCCACTTATCAGTCTAAATTTGGCTGCATTAGTCATTATATTGGGAGTTTTTCCCTTATTATTTCTTGCAGAGCTTCCTCAACAAAAAGTTATTCAATACCTGGTTATCATTGCATTTTGCTTGTTATTTTTTCCTAATAAAATTATACGACTAATATCATTAGGATTATGGGCGTTTATTTTCGGATGTTGGCATGGCCATCATATATTGGCACAAGTCACTTATTTCAGCGAAACGTCCCGTACTGCAATCGTTATGATTGATAGTGTATCATTGGAAAATAATACGAAGGAGGATGATAAAAAGGCACGTTATCGTATTAGGTTGATTGAGAGTAATGGGAAATATATTATTCCTGCCTTATATGCGTCAGTATTATGGAACTCTCAAGAGTTGCTATGTGCTGGTCAGAAATGGCAGGTGAAAATGAAACTCAGGCCTGTTCATGCTCAATTAAATCATGGTAGTTTTGATAGCCAACGATATTCACTTTCTATTCGCCAGCCATTGAATGGAAAAATTATTGAGGCAAAACCACTCGATAAAAACTGTAACCTTCGGCAATATTTCATTAATAAGTTATTATCAAACATTCAGCCGTTAAAACAGGCGGGTATTGCATTAGCACTCTCGTTTGGTGAAAGGGCGTGGTTGGATAAATCCACTCGCTTGCTATTGCAGCAGACAGGTATTGCCCATCTGATGGCCATTTCAGGGCTGCATATTGCAATGGCCAGTTTATTTGGCTGGAGTTTTGCAAGAATGGCGCAATTTTTCTTTCCTGCAAAATGGATTGGGTTTCGCTTTCCATTGATCATGGGCTGGTTAACCGCAATGCTGTATGGATGGTTGTCTGGTTGGGGAATTCCAGCTGTTCGGGCAATATTGGGGCTAACCTTGTGGATTTATTTACGATGTAAAAGCAGGCTTTGTTTTTCATGGCAATGGGCTTTATGGAGTGCTGCACTTATTTTATTTTTCGATCCTTTGGCAATACTTTCTGACAGTTTCTGGCTCTCATTTACTGCGGTGATGGCACTGTTATTTTGGTTTTATTGGATGCCTTTGCCAGGAAAAATACATCAGGGTTGGCAATGGTCATGGCTGCGCGGGCTGCATATGCAGTTGGGCATGTTGTTAATGTTGTTGCCGTTGCAGCTTTTGTTATTTCAGAGCGTTAATATTGCATCATTGGTGGCTAATTTATGGGCTGTTCCGATTATCTCTTTTTTATCTGTTCCACTGGTTATGTTGGGGATAGTTTGTATCTTTCTTCCGGTTATCCAACCATTTTTATGGCAGCTTGTTGATTACAGCGTTTTATTTGCTTTGGCACCCTTACCTATCTTGGCGCATTCATGGTTTGAAACAGGGCACTATCCTATTGTCACTACGTTAGTAGGCTGGTTTTTTGTTGTGATTTGGCGCTTAGGTTGGTGGAGATCTTATAAATGGTTGTTGGGAATTTGCATTGGAATTATTGCGTGTTATTCCAAGCGTCCCAATGATTTTCAATGGCGTTTTTCAATGCTGGATGTGGGGCATGGATTAGCTGTGGTCATTGATAAGGGAGGAAAAGCGATTGTTTTTGATACAGGCAATCGTTGGGAAACGGGCAGCATGGCAGAAAAAGTTATTGGACCTTATTTACGTTGGCATCGGTTAACACCAGAGCAAATAATCCTGAGCCATGATCATTTGGATCATACGGGAGGAATGGAATATCTACTTGAAAAATATCCCGATAGCCAAATTAGAAGCCCTTCATTGAATCAGGCTCATTTACCTTGTGTCCGTGGTGAGCGGTGGACATGGCAGGGGTTACATTTTGCAGTTCTTTGGCCACCAGAAAAGACGGCTATAGTTGGCAATGATCAATCTTGCGTGATCCGTATTGATGACGGTAAGTACAGTCTATTATTAACAGGAGATTTGGAAAAGCGGGGTGAATACCGCTTATTGGAGCTTGAAAAGAATCATCTGCATACAACAATATTACAAGTACCTCATCATGGGAGTAACACCTCTTCTACTTCGGTATTTATACGCAGAGTTATGCCTCAATATGCTTTGGCTTCAGTGGCTCGCTATAGCCCGTGGAGACTGCCTTCTGTGAAAGTGAAACAACGCTATAAAAATGCTGACATTGAGTGGCATAGCACAGCAGTTTCTGGTCAGATAACCGGCTATTTTTATCGCGATGACATTAAATTAAAAGGTTATCGACAACAAATAGTATCACGATGGTATCATCAGTGGTTTGGTATTCGTGGCGATCATGAGTAGAATGATTCGCTATTTCTTTTGGTTTTGGTAACTCAATAATGAATGATAAAGACCTTTCTACCTGGCAGACCTTTCGCCGATTGTGGCCGATCATCACCCCTTTTAAAATCGGCCTGATGGTCTCGGCGGTTGCGTTAGTCCTTAATGCTGCCGGTGATACATTGATGCTTTCTTTGTTGAAACCTTTGCTTGATGAGGGTTTTGGCAAGGCAGACATTAGCGTATTGAAGTGGATGCCACTGGTTGTTATCGGATTGATGTTGTTGCGTGGCATATCTGGTTTTGTATCGAGTTATTGTCTCTCTTGGGTATCAGGCAAAGTGGTCATGCAGATGCGTCGGCGTCTGTTCAATCATATGATGGGAATGCCTGTTTCTTTCTTTGACCAGCAATCCACGGGAACCTTGCTTTCCCGTATTACATACGATTCAGAACAGGTTGCTTCTTCTTCTTCCGGTGCATTAGTGACAGTTGTTAGGGAAGGGGCATCAATTATTGGCCTGTTTATACTGATGTTCTATTACAGTTGGGAACTCTCCCTTATTTTGATTGTAATTGCGCCGATAGTTGCGGGGGTTATTCGTCTTGTTTCCGTGCGTTTTCGTAATATCAGTAAAAATATGCAGAGCAGCATGGGGATGGTGACAACCAGTGCTGAACAGATGCTGAAAGGGCATAAAGAAGTTTTAATTTTTGGTGGTCAAAAAGTTGAAACTGAACGCTTTAACAAAGTCAGCAATCATATGCGCCAGCAGGGTATGAAGATGGTTTCTGCTGATTCCATTTCAGATCCGATTATCCAGATTATTGCTTCTTTTGCACTGGCATTTATCCTGTATGCGGCCAGTTTCCCTGAAATTATGGGCGCCTTAACCGCAGGGAAAATCACTGTTGTGTTTTCATCTATGATTGCCTTAATGCGTCCATTGAAATCTCTGACTAACGTTAATGCCCAATTCCAACGGGGTATGGCTGCATGCCAGACCTTATTTACTATCCTGGATATGGAGCAGGAAAAAGACGAAGGTAAATTGGAAATCAAAAAAGCAAAAGGCAACATTGAATTCCGTAATGTTACTTTCTGTTATCCAACCAAGGATCATCCGGCATTGAAAAATATTTCAATGACGATCCCAGCGGGAAAGACGATTGCATTGGTTGGGCGCTCAGGATCAGGTAAATCGACAATTGCCAATCTCCTGACGCGTTTTTATGACATAAATGAAGGTGAGATAGTCTTAGACGGTCATGACCTGCGTGAATATACCCTGGCTTCACTGCGTAACCAAATCGCGTTGGTATCGCAAAATGTCCATCTATTTAATGATACGGTTGCCAATAACATTGCTTACGCCAGCGAAGGATGCTTTAGCCGTGAAGAGATAGAACGGGCGGCAGAAATGGCTTATGCAATGGACTTTATCAAAAAGTTAGATAACGGACTTGATACCATGATTGGTGAAAATGGCGTCTTGCTCTCTGGGGGACAGCGTCAACGTATTGCAATTGCTCGTGCTTTATTGCGTGATTCTCCGATCTTAATTTTGGATGAAGCAACTTCTGCATTGGATACGGAATCTGAACGTGCAATTCAGGCTGCATTAGATGAATTACAGAAAAACAGAACTTCATTGGTCATCGCTCACCGTCTTTCTACTATTGAAAATGCCGATGAAATTATCGTTATTGAAGATGGAAATATCATAGAAAGGGGTAATCATGCGACTCTGTTGCAACATGATGGTGCATATGCGCAGCTACATAGGATGCAATTTGGCCAATGATTGAACGCATATGGTCAGGCCGCTCATGGCTTTACATCATATTATTACCATTATCAGCCCTTTATGGGCTGGTAAGCAGCTTGCGTCGTTTAAGTTATAAACTAGGATTGAGTCGCTCCTGGAAAGCACCGGTGCCTGTTGTTGTTGTTGGTAATTTGACGGCAGGAGGAAATGGTAAAACTCCGGTTGTCATTTGGCTGGTTGAACAGTTGCAGCAAAAAGGCTATCAGGTTGGTGTTGTTTCGCGTGGTTATGGCGGGAAGTCGGAACATTACCCGCTACTCCTTACCGATGAAGTGGCGACGGCACAAGCGGGAGACGAACCTGTTTTAATTCGTCGTCGTACTGGTGCACCTGTTGCGGTGGCACCAAAGCGAGCCGAAGCCATTCAGGCATTATTGGCACATACTCCAGTGGATATCATAATTACTGACGATGGCCTCCAGCATTATGCTTTGCAGCGAGATTATGAGATTGTAGTGATTGATGGAGCTCGTCGTTTTGGCAATGGTTGCTGGTTGCCTGCCGGTCCTATGAGAGAATTGGCAGGACGCTTGAATAGTGTTAATACCATCATCGTTAATGGTGGAATACCAGAAGCCGGTGAATTACCCATGACCCTCAAAGGCAATTTGGTAGTTAATTTGCTGACTGGGGAAACACGAAAAGTCACTGATATTCCCAATGGCATTGCGATGGCTGGGATTGGTCATCCCCCGCGTTTTTTTGCAACATTGCAGCAATTAGGGGCTAATTTACAGAAAACACACGCTTTTGCTGATCATCAGGCGTACGAAAAATCTCAATTATTGGCTCTGGCAAATAGTGATCAAAATTTATTGATGACAGAAAAAGATGCGGTTAAATGTTTCCAATTTGCGCAACCTAACTGGTGGTATTTACCTGTACACGCTGAATTTCCAGAGGAAAAAGGGCAAAAGATATTGGATGATATCTGTAACTTACTTCCAGAATTAAATACTCGCCAATAATATTGGACTATTCTCACCATACTAAAAAATAAGAGAAATTAAACAAAGCAACAAAGTTAACGGTGATACATTGCTTGTGGTATTCTGAGCCACATCAAATTTAGGACCCGTTACTTGGGGGATATATGGATCACCGTTTACTCGAAATCATTGCTTGTCCGCTATGTCACGGCAAGCTCAGTTATGATAAAGAAAACTTTGAACTGATTTGCAAGTTTGATCGTCTCGCTTTTCCCTTCCGTGATGGCATCCCTGTGTTGTTAGAGAATGAAGCACGTGTCTTGCCTACAGAGGAAAATCAATAACCCATGTTTACCGTTATCATTCCGGCCCGTTTTTCCTCAACCCGTTTACCTGGAAAACCATTGGCTGATATTCATGGTAAACCGATGGTTTTGCGTGTAATGGAACGGGCTGTCCGTTCTGGTGCTGATCGGGTTATTGTGGCGACAGATAATCAAGAAGTTTTTGATGCAGTGACTGCCGTAGGCGGTGAGGCTTGCATGACACGCGAAAGTCACCATTCAGGTACAGAGCGTTTGGCTGAGGTTATCGATAAATACCAATTTGCTGATGATGAAATTATTGTGAATGTTCAGGGTGATGAACCTCTTATCCCTGAACAGATCATCAAGCAGGTGGCTGATAATTTGGCTAGCAGTAATGCAGGGATGGCAACGCTTGCCGTGCAGATCCAAGATGCGGAAGAGGCATTTAATCCTAATGCTGTCAAAGTTGTAATGGATTCGCAAGGTTATGCCCTCTATTTTTCTCGCGCAACTATCCCGTGGGAGCGTGATCGTTTTGTGCAATCAACAGAGACTATTGGGGACCACTTCCTGCGCCATATTGGAATTTATGCGTATCGGGCAGGGTTTATTCGACGCTATATTCAGTGGGAACCAAGTCCATTGGAAAGTATCGAAATGCTCGAACAATTAAGGGTGCTTTGGTACGGTGAAAAAATTCATGTTGCAAAAGCATTGCAAGCGCCTGGTGCAGGTGTTGATACACCAGAAGATCTGGAAACCGTCAGAAAAGTTTTTGCTACGCTCTGATTTTCTTGTCTGATATGACGATCTATTGGGTATGATTTAAAAGAGAATGCGGTAACGTTAATACCGCATTCTCTTTTCATTACGTTTCACTTCCAATGCTGGTGTTATTTCTCATTAGCTTTTTGCTGAAGCTCCTCTGAGCTTTCAATGCTCATATCCTGACTTACAGGTTTAATAGCCTGCCAGATGCGCCCTAATGTCTCATACCAGGCACGCTCAGTGTGTGATAGATAGTAGGAAGAAGGAAGATATTTTTCCCACAAATATAAAGGCGTTGTGACAGCCAACTGATTGGCAGGGCCTGCAATTGGATGCAGACCTCGTTGTGCAAAAAACTTGAGAGATCTTTCCATATGATTGGCAGAAGTGACAAGAATGAAAGGTTGTTGTCCGACGACTTTTTCAACTTCAGCCGCTTCTTCTTCTGTATCCAAGGGTTTTTTTAATGCTATGGTATCTTCTACAGGAATTCCCAGAGATTGTGCTACCATAGCAGCAATTTTGGCACTACTAATGGCATTTACGCCTTTACCACCAGTAAAAATCATTTTAGCACCAGGATTGAGATGATATAACCGAATCCCTTCCGTCACTCTGGGCAAGCTATTATTGATAAGGTTAGCGCTGGGAGCCCATTGGGGGTTATAAGTAAAACCGCCTCCAAGAACCACAATATATTTTACGGGAGTTATAGGTGTTGTGTCTGGTTCATAGCGCTGAACATATTTTCCTTCGACAGGGAGTAAGAGTTTATCCGCGATAGGCTGTAAACTAAATAAAAGTAATGCCAACCAACTGAATGATAAAATGGTTTTCCCTGTTTTTTGCCAGCGGGTGAACCATAGTAATAACAGGGCTACAAAAGAGACGATAATAATCAGCGGTAAGGGCATTAATAGTGAGCCGATATATTTTTTTAGCAAAAATAACATTGATTGGCCTTGGGTTGGTTAAATTACAATCGCGCAATGGCGAATTTAAGGCTAAAAGTAGTTAATTAAATGGTTATTGTGCCAAAATAATAGTAGTAAAAATAGCGGTAGATAGCATAACTACTCAATAGATAAATTAAACTTAGCTTATAAGTGGGGCGGCTTTTCATGCGGGATCGCAATTTCGATGATATTGCAGACAAATTTTCGCGTAATATTTACGGCACAACCAAAGGTAAAATCAGGCAGGCCGTTGTCTGGCAGGATATTAACGAATTGCTGAATCATTTACCTCAACGTCCTTTGCGCATTTTAGATGCGGGGGGAGGTGAAGGTAATATGGCTTGCCAGTTGGCTGAATTGGGACATCAGATCATACTTTGTGATCTCTCAAAAGAGATGATCCAGAGAGCGGAACATAACGCCGAAGAGCGGGGTGTTCTCGATCAGATGCAATTTATCCAAAGCCCGGTACAGGAAATTCACCAGCATATTGAACAGCCCGTTGATCTGATTTTATTTCATGCTGTATTGGAGTGGATCACCGACCAAAAAGAGGCAATAGAAACATTGAAAGAGATAATAACGCCTGGTGGTGCACTTTCATTAATGTTTTATAATGCTAATGGGCTGGTCATGCGTAACGCCATCTTGGGTAACTTTCATTTGGCGACACCTAATATCCAGCGTCGTCGGAAACGTTCTCTATCGCCACAAAATCCATTAATACCGGAACAGGTATATCAATGGCTAGCTGAACTTAAGATGGAAATAACAGGTAAAACAGGCGTGAGAGTTTTTCACGATTACCTGCAAAGTCGTCAATTACAAGACACAGATTTTCCAGCGTTGCTTGAACTTGAACAGCGTTATTGCAGGCAGGAGCCCTATATTAGCCTGGGGCGTTATATTCATGTGATGGCGCGCAAGCCTACCTTAAAGAGCGAATTATGAGTGAATATTCCCAGACGGTTCCTGAACTTGTGTCCTGGGCCAGAAAAAATGATTTTTCAATTTCGTTGCCACCAGAACGCTTGGCTTTTCTGCTGGCTATTGCCGTATTAAACAGTGAACGGCTTGATGGTGAAATGAGTGAAGGGGAGCTGGTGGATGCCTTTCGTGAAGTGTGTAAAGGTTTTGAGCAGACTTCGGAAGCGGTATCTGTCAGGGCGAATAATGCCATTAACGATATGGTTCGCCAGAAGTTACTTAACCGTTTTACCAGTGAATTGGCGGATGGCAATGCCATTTATCGCCTGACTCCGTTGGGAATTGGTATCAGTGATTATTATATACGCCAGCGTGAATTCTCCACGTTGCGTCTTTCTATGCAGTTATCCATCGTTGCTAACGAATTGCACCGAGCGGCAGAGGCAGCCGAAGAAGGTGGTGATGAATTACATTGGCACCGCAATGTTTTTGCCCCTCTCAAATATTCTGTAGCTGAAATTTTCGACAGCATCGATATGTCCCAGCGCTTGATGGATGAACAGCAAAACAGCGTAAAAACCGATATTGCTGCACTGCTCAATCAGGATTGGCAGGCCGCTATCGCTAATTGCGAACAACTGCTGTCTGAAACCTCCGGCACACTACGAGAACTTCAGGATACGTTAGAAGCTGCGGGCGATAAATTGCAGGCTAATCTATTACGTATCCAGGCCGCGAATATGGACGGCGGCGGCTCTGAATTGGTGGATAGACTGGTTTTTGACTTACAAAGCAAATTGGATCGCATTATTAGTTGGGGGCAACAAACCATTGATCTGTGGATAGGTTATGACCGCCACGTTCACAAATTTATCCGAACCGCCATTGATATGGATAAAAATCGCATTTTTGCCCAGCGCCTTCGTCAATCCATTCAACACTATTTTGACAGCCCGTGGGCACTGACTGTCGCTAATGCAGAACGTTTTCTGGATATGCGTGACGAAGAACTGACTCTGCGCAATGAAGAGGTAATGGGAGAATTACCGCCAGAAATGGAATACGAAGAGTTTAGTGAAATCAATGAACAATTAGCTGAAATGGTAGAGCAGGCGCTGGCGGTTTACCAACAGGCAAAACTTCCTCTGGATTTGGGGGCTGTACTGCGCGACTACCTTGTCCAGTATCCACGTAAACGCCATTTTGATGTGGCACGTATCTTGGTGGATCAAGCAGTAAGGTTGGGCGTTGCAGAAGCGGATTTCTCTGGTTTGCCAGCGGAATGGTTAGCGATTAATGATTTCGGAGCCAAGGTACAGGCACATGTCATCGACACATATTGAACAATTTATGCCAGTGAAACTGGCTCAGGCATTATCCAATACACTTTTCCCTGAATTAGACAGCCAACTGCGATCCGGGCGTCATATTAGTCTGGATGATCTTGATAATCATGCTTTTTTGATGGACTTTCAGGAAGAATTGGAAACGTTTTATGCGCGTTATAACGTCGAGTTAATCCGTGCACCAGAAGGTTTTTTCTACCTGCGCCCCCGTTCGTCGACACTGATCCCGCGCTCTGTGCTGTCTGAATTGGATATGATGGTGGGTAAAATTTTGTGCTACCTCTACCTTAGCCCAGAGCGCCTGTCCAATCAGGGAATATTTACCTTTCAGGAATTGTACGAAGAATTACTGTCATTGGCAGATGAAAATAAGCTAGTGAAATTAGTGAACCAACGTTCGACTGGTTCAGATCTGGACAAACAGAAATTGCAGGAAAAAGCGCGCACTGCCTTAAACCGTTTACGCCGTCTGGGTATGGTTTATTTCCTGCAAAACGACAGCAATAAATTTACGATTACCGAAGCGGTATTTCGCTTCGGTGCAGATGTACGCAGCGGTGATGATCCACGCGAGGCACAATTACGGATGATCCGTGATGGGGAGGCCATGCCAGTAGAAGGCGAAACATCGCAGGAAGATAATGAACATGAAGAAGCATCGGGGCATTCAGCAGAAGGTGCGGAGGATGAGCAGTCATGATTGAACGTGGTAAATTTCGCTCACTGACGTTAATTAATTGGAACGGTTTTTTTGCCAGAACGTTTGATCTTGACGAACTTGTGACGACCTTATCCGGCGGTAACGGGGCAGGTAAATCAACTACAATGGCGGCTTTTGTGACCGCATTAATCCCTGATTTAACATTGCTCCATTTCCGTAATACGACAGAAGCGGGAGCAACTTCGGGTTCACGCGATAAAGGGTTGCACGGTAAGTTGCGGGCAGGTGTTTGCTATTCTACGCTGGATGTTGTTAATTCTCGCCATCAACGCATCATCACCGGAGTCCGTTTACAACAAGTGGCAGGACGTGATCGAAAAGTTGATATTAAACCATTTATGATTCAGGGAGTTCCTGCGTCGATTCAGCCAACGCAGTTATTGACTGACAATATCAACGAACGTCAGGCGCGGGTTCTGCCGTTAAATGAACTAAAGGAACGCCTTGATGAGATGGAAGGCGTTCAGTTCAAACAATTTAACTCGATTACCGATTACCACGCCCTGATGTTTGATTTGGGCGTGATCCCAAAACGTTTGCGTTCAGCGAGTGACCGCAGCAAGTTTTATCGCCTGATAGAAGCGTCATTATATGGCGGAATTTCCAGTGCGATTACCCGTTCATTGCGTGATTACTTGTTACCGGAAAACAGTGGCGTCAGAAAAGCATTTCAGGATATGGAAGCCGCATTGCGTGAAAACCGCATTACGCTGGAAGCTATCCGTGTTACCCAATCCGACCGTGATCTTTTCAAGCACCTTATCACAGAAGCTACAGCCTATGTGTCTGCTGACTATATGCGTCATGCCAACGAACGCCGCGTTCATCTGGATGAAGCACTGGCTTTGCGCAGTGAACTATTTGGCAGCCGTCGTCAACTGATCGCCGAACAATATCGCCATGTTGAAATGGCGAGAGAACTGGCAGAACAAAGCGGTGCATCTTCTGATTTAGAAATGGATTATCAGGCTGCCAGTGATCACCTGAATCTGGTTCAAACGGCGATGCGTCAGCAGGAAAAAATCGATCGCTACCAATCTGATATTGAAGAGCTGACCTACCGACTGGAAGAACAGGGTGAAGTTGTCGAAGAGGCGAGAGATCTTCAGACGGAATATGAAGCCACATTTGAAGCAGCAGAACAAGAAGTTGATGAACTGAAAAGCCAGCTTGCTGACTATCAACAAGCTTTGGATGTACAGCAAACTCGCGCTATTCAATATCAGCAAGCATTGCAAGCGTTGGCGCGTGCCCGTGAATTTTGCCAGCTTCCTGATCTGTCGATAGAAAATGCCGGTGGGTGGCAGGAAAACTATCAGGCCAAAGCGCAACAAGCGACAGAGACGCTGCTGGCACTGGAACAGAAATTGAGCGTCGCTGACGCAGCGCATAGTCAGTTTGAGCAGGCTTACCAACTGGTAAAAAGCATCGTTAGTGAAGTGAGCCGTAGTGAAGCATGGCAAGTCGCTCGTGAAGCATTGCGTGAATGGTCATCCCAGCGTCATCTGGCTGAGCGCGTCCAACCTTTGCGTATCCAGTTGGCTGAGCTAGAACAACGCCTGAACAGTCAGCAAAATGCAGAACGTTTGCTGGAAGAGTTCTGTAAGCGTCATAACCAGCAATATCAGGCAGAAGACTTGGAGGCGTTACGGGGTGAACTGGAAGCTCAGTTGGAAGAATTGAGCCTGGGTGCCAATGAAAGCGGTGAACGTCGTATTCAAATACGTCAGGAATTTGAACAACTCAAGCAAAAAATTCAAGGGCTGACAGCACGGGCACCAGTGTGGTTGGCGGCACAGGAAGCCTTGGATCAGCTTAGTGAACAATGCAATGAAACATTCGAAAGTAGTCACGATGTGACTGAATATATGCAGCAATTGCTTGAACAAGAGCGTGAAATTACGGTTGAGCGCGATGATATTGCTGCACAGAAACGTGAACTGGAAAAACAGATTGAGCGTCTGAACCAACCCAGTGGTGCCGAAGATAGCCGATTGCTTGCATTGGCAGAGCGTTTTGGTGGTGTTTTGTTGTCTGAGATTTATGACGACATTACCATTGATGACGCGCCTTATTTCTCCGCCCTGTATGGCCCCGCGCGTCACGCAATTGTCGTGCCTGATCTTTCACTGGTTCGTCCACATCTGGAAGCATTGGAAGATTGCCCGGAAGATCTCTATTTAATTGAGGGCGATCCACAGTCTTTTGACGATAGCGTATTCGATTTTGAAGAGCAGGAAAACGCAGTTCTGGTGAAATCATCCGATCGCCAATGGCGTTATTCCCGTTATCCTGAAGTTCCGCTATTTGGACGGGCAGCAAGAGAAAGTCGTCTGGAAGCACTCAGTCTTGAGCGTGATACGCTGGCAGAGCGTTACGCGACACTTTCGTTTGATGTGCAGAAAGTGCAGCGTGCGCACCAGGCTTTCAGCCGTTTTGTGGGTAAACACCTTTCTGTTGCGTTTGATGATGATCCAGAAGCAGAAATTCGTCGCCTGAGTCAGCGTCGTACCGAATTGGAGCGTGAGTTATCGCAATTTGAAACCCAGGCTCAGCAGCATCAGCAGAAACTGGTTCAGGTGAAAGAGAGCCTGTCACTATTGAATCGCCTGATTCCACAAATGACGATTTTGTTGGATGAAACCGTGCTTGATCGCGTGGAAACGGTCCGTGAAGAAATGAGTGAGGCTCAGGAAGCTGCGCGTTTCCTGCAACAACACGGTAATGCTTTGGTTAAACTTGAACCATTGGTTTCGGTCTTGCAAAGTGATCCACAGCAATATGAGCAGTTGCAGAAGGATTATGAGGCCGCGAAACACAGCCAGAATAAGGCTAAACAACAAGCCTTTGCCTTGACGGAAGTTGTGCAACGTCGTGCGCATTTCAGCTATAGCGACTCTGCCGGTATGCTTAACGAAAATGCCGACCTGAACGACAAACTGCGCCAACGCCTTGAACACGCAGAATCTGATCGTAGCCGTGCGCGTGAGCAATTGCGTCAGCAGCAAGCACAATGTGCACAATTCAATCAAGTATTGGCATCACTGAAAAGTTCTTATGACACTAAGCAAGATATGTTGAAAGAACTTGAGCAGGAGTTGAAAGATATCGGTGTCCAGGCAGATGCCAACGCCGAAAATCGTGCCCGTGAACGCCGTGATCAGCTTCACGCCGCTGTGAATGCTAACCGTTCCCGCATTAATCAGCTTGAGAAACAGATCGCGTTCTGTGAGGCAGAAATGGAAAACCTCCAGAAAAAACTGCGTAAATCTGAGCGGGATTATTACCAGAAGCGTGAACAAGTAGCCTCTTCTAAGGCAGGCTGGTGTGCAGTTATGCGTATGGTGAAAGACAATGGTGTTGAACGTCGCTTACATCGTCGCGAACTGGCTTATATGGATGGTGATGAGCTGCGTTCAATGTCGGATAAGGCGCTGGGGGCATTGCGTCTGGCTGTGGCCGATAATGAACACCTACGCGATGCGTTGCGTTTATCCGAAGATCCGAAGCGTCCTGAGCGTAAGATCCAATTTTTCGTGGCGGTTTACCAGCATCTGCGTGAACGTATCCGGCAGGATATTATTCGTACGGATGATCCGGTCGATGCCATTGAACAGATGGAAATTGAATTGGGGCGCTTGACGGAAGAATTAACCGCTCGTGAGCAGAAACTGGCGATCAGTTCCAAAAGTGTGGCGAATATCATTCGCAAAACCATTCAACGTGAACAGAACCGCATTCGTATGCTGAACCAAGGGTTGCAGGCAGTTTCTTTTGGGCAGGTTGGTGGTGTGCGCCTGAATGTAAATGTGCGTGAAAGTCATTCCCTCTTGTTGGATGTGCTTTCTGAGCAGCAGGAACAGCATCAGGATCTGTTCAACAGCCAGCGCCTGACCTTCTCAGAAGCGATGGCGAAGCTTTATCAGCGCCTTAACCCACAAATCGATATAGGGCAGCGTCTGCCTCAAACCATTGGTGAAGAGTTGCTGGATTACCGCAATTACCTTGAGCTGGAAGTTGAAGTTAACCGAGGTTCGGATGGCTGGCTAAAAGCGGAAAGTGGGGCACTTTCTACCGGGGAAGCGATTGGTACGGGGATGTCCATTTTGGTCATGGTTGTACAGAGCTGGGAAGAGGAATCACGTCGTCTGCGTGGTAAAGATATTTCACCATGCCGACTGCTGTTCCTTGATGAAGCTGCCCGATTAGATGCGAAATCCATTGCAACGCTGTTTGAGTTATGTGAACGCTTACATATGCAGTTAATTATTGCTGCGCCGGAAAATATCAGCCCCGAAAAAGGGACAACGTATAAACTGGTACGTAAGATTTTCAATAACCAAGAACATGTACATGTTGTTGGGCTGCGTGGTTTTGGGCAAGATATTCCGGTGACTGGGCAGTCACAAACACAGGCACAGCCTATATTGCAAGAATAACTTCATCATTGAATGATCTTTTTCTAAGAAAGGGGCACATTATGCCCCTTTCTTAATTGAGATAGAACCCATTTGGATATTTGTCTCCTTGTGCGGTATGTCTCGTTTTGATGTGATGATACAGTTTACTATTTCGTACCGTTACTACTAATGTGAATAAGGAATGACAATGCGTAAAGCAACACTGATGTTCAGTGCGATTGTGCTCGCTTTTGGTTTGAACAGCATGGCACAAGCAAAAATGTTTATGCCTGAGCAAGTTGATTCAGGCGTTTCTGCGGCAGATTTGGCTCAACGTCATGCTGTGCATTGGGTATCTGTAGCGCAGATCAAACGAAGTCTGCAAAACCAACCCGCAATGGCGGTAGGTTTTGATATCGATGATACCGTACTGTTTTCAAGTCCAGGTTTTTATCGTGGTAAATTGGAGTACTCGCCTAATGACAATAGTTATCTGAAAAACCCGGCATTTTGGGAAAAAATGAATAATGAATGGGATAAATTCAGTATGCCAAAAAAGATCGGTATTGAATTGGTTCAGATGCATTTGAAGCGGGGCGATGATATTTATTTCATTACTGCTCGTACAACAACTAAAACAGAAACGGTGACCAAATACTTACAGGAAGATTTACATATTCCAGCCGATAAAATGAATGCCGTTATTTTCGCGGGTGATGAACCAGGTAAAAATAACAAAATCAGTTGGATGAGAGAGCATAAATTGAAGATTTATTATGGCGATGCAGATACTGATATTGCCGCTGCTCGTGCATTGAATATCCGTGGTATTCGTATCTTGAGAGCATCAAATTCTTCTTATCAGCCCCTGCCTAAAGCGGGTCGGTTTGGAGAAGAAGTTGTCATTAATTCTGAGTATTAATCTTAAAATTCAACACAATATACTCTGATTAAAGGCACTAAAGGTGCCTTTTCCTTTTTTTAAGCCATTATAATTTAAATTATTATGAAGAATATTTCATTTTTCCTGGTAAGAGAAAATCTGCTTGAGTAAGCTCCCTATCTTAAGTAGTAATTATGTATATAATTAGCAGTATCCTTTTCTGATAAAATAGGTCTGTTAATAATTATAATAAGTCATTGGATAGCTGCATACATAATAAGGTGAGGTGGGCTCTTATGGTGAAGAACACGGTCAGGTTACTGAAAGTTTCTTTTATCTGTAGCACATTGGCGGTATCAGAAGGAACTTTTGCAAATCAACAAAATGGACTGTCATCAAGTGGTATGCAACAATTACTAACAGAGCAAAAAAAAGAAGGTTCTGTTATTTTAATTGATAAGATAATTCCTGTTTCTCCGGTGAATTCTATTGATGAAAATCGAAAACAGTTACAAAATTGGTTGCCACAACAAGTAAAACCGATATTCCTTGATCGTTTGGCAAATTTATATGCTAACAATAAAATGCAATCATTGTGGTCAGATAAAAAAACTATTAAGCAATTTGAAGATCAATTAGTTGAAATGTCGCTAGCTGGTTTTCAACCTCAATTTGAAAAATGGTTGATACAACTTCATAATCCTGAATTAAGTGAAATGGGGCGTGATATTATCTTATCTGATGCTATGTTAGGTTATCTCCATTTTATTAATAATGTTGATAAGAAAGGGAGTTCATGGTTATATAGTAAATCTCCTTATAAGATTGAATTACCCTCATCTCATTTAATTGATACATGGCAACAGCATATCAATAATGATAGTGCTTTTTTTTATATTACGAGTTTATCACCGAATCATCCTATGTATGAAAATATGCGTAAGGAGATGTTGGCACAATTAGCTGATCAACGGCCATGGACAGAGTTTTCATTTAAAGGAACTTTAAGGCCAGGACAAAGTAGTGAAAGTGTTATTGCATTAAGGAAAATATTGGCTCTTTCAGGGATATTGGATTTATCTGCTGCCAAATCCGGTAATAGGATATATGATAAAGAATTAACAGCGGCTGTAAAAAATTTTCAAGCCCAGCACGGATTGTCAGCCGATGGAGTTATCGGTAAATCCACTAAAGCATGGTTAAATACGACCCCACAAACCCGTGCTCGAATTATGGCATTGAATATCCAACGATTACGGATTATTCCCAGGGATATTCCTACAGGTATTTTAGTTAATATTCCTAATTACTCACTTTTCTATTATTTAGATGGAAAAGAAGTATTGAGTTCTAAAGTCGTTGTTGGACGGCCCAGCCGAAAAACACCTATTATGAGTAGTGAATTAAATAATGTGGTGATTAATCCTCCGTGGAATGTACCCACCAGCATGACTCGAAAAGATATTGCACCAAGGGCGATGCGTGACTCAAGTTATTTTCGTACGCGTGGTTATACGGTATTTTCCAGTTGGAGCAATGACGCCAAAGTTATCGATCCTTCATCGATTAACTGGAGCGTAATAACATCGAATAATTTCCCTTATCGTATTAGGCAAGCACCAGGCCCCACTAATTCATTGGGGCGTTTTAAATTCAATATGCCAAATTCAGAAGCTATTTATTTGCATGATACACCTAATCAGGCTTCTTTCAGCCGGGAAATGCGGGCTATTAGTTCTGGTTGCGTACGTGTCAATAAGGCGCCTGAATTGGCTAATATGCTGTTGGGAAACGCAGGTTGGGATAAAACTAAAGTTAATAGTTCATTGAAAACATGGTCAACAAAATATGTCAATATTCCCAAAAGAATTCCTGTGTTCCTCTATTACCAAACAGCATGGATTGATGAGGGAGGGAAACCACAATACCGAGATGATATCTATGATTATGATGTGAATGCAAGGCAGCATTCAGAGTCATTTTCCAAGATCTTGGTAGCCAGAAACGATTTATAATTTCTTCCGTTACTAATTAAGACTCAAAGAAATAAAATTGGCGTTGATATCTATATTGTAAACAGAGAAGGAAATAATGTTTTCTTCTCTGTTATCTTCTATTACTCATTATTTTAAAAAGTGTTTTTTACTATGACTTGCTCTTAATGAGCTGTTTTGTTATTGATTACAATTTTAATATGATTTTAATTATGTTAAGTAGATCACAATAATAAAGCGGTAAATTTACAGTAAAATACAAAAATACTTGAAACTATTTTTTATTTTCTGATGTCTTATTAGTTGATTAAGTTGAGTTATAAATTCATTTAGACAGTATTAATATATTAAAGAATAGCAGGGCATATCATGAATAACATTGACCACGATCGCCGAAAGTGGCTCGGTATAAGTGTGGCCTCATTGGGATTAAGTTTATTACCTCAATCGGTTTTGGCTGCATTAACAACGCCATGTCCTCGATTTTTACGTTTTGATAATCTGCATACCGGAGAAACACTCAAAGCCGAATTCTCTGATGGTTATCGGTATAATAAATCAGAATTAGCCCGCCTGAATTATCTATTCCGCGATTTTCGGCAAAATAAGGTTAAAACCATTGACCCCAAATTATTTGATCAAATTTATTTATTGCAAATGATGATGGGAATAAATAAGCCTGTCCAATTAATTTCTGGTTATCGTTCCCTGGCGACAAATAATATGTTGCGTCATGCCAGTGGTGGGGTGGCAAAACATAGTTACCATACCCGTGGGCAAGCAATGGATTTCCACATTGATGGTGTTCAGCTCGCACATATTCGTAAGGTGGCACTGAAAATGCGGGCAGGAGGGGTAGGGTTTTATCCAAAGAGTAATTTTATTCATATTGATACAGGCCCGGTCAGGACGTGGTAATCTTATTACCAACAATGAGTCTTGATTGTGGAGTGAAACAATATAATGAAATACCACATTATCCCCGTTACGATGGCGATGCAAAATTGCACATTGATTTGGTGTGAAGAAACTCAGGAAGCGGCGATTGTTGATCCTGGCGGTAATGCTGAACAACTTATCGCTGAGATAGAGCGCCGTGGGTTGAAAATCACCCAAATTTTGCTGACACATGGTCACTATGATCATGTAGGTGCTACTGTCGAAGTCGCGAAGCATTTTGGGGTGCCTGTTTACGGGCCACATAAGGGAGATGCTTTTTGGATAGAAGGCTTGGAAATTCAATGCCAAATGTTTGGTGTTGAACCATGCCCCTCTTTTACTCCAGATCGTTGGCTAGATGAAGGGGATACACTAAAAATTGGCAGTATTGAGTTATCCGTTTTGCACTGCCCAGGGCATACACCGGGACATATTATCCTTGCTAACCACACTGATAAAATCATTTCAATGGGAGATGTATTGTTTAAGGGCAGTATTGGCCGCACGGATTTTCCGGGCGGAAATTATGATGTATTGATTCAATCTATTAAGGAAAAAGTATTGCCATTGGGGGACGAATATCAATTCATACCCGGTCACGGTCCAATGTCAACATTAGGATATGAGCGGAAAACCAATCCATTCTTACAGGATTAATCGCAAACGTTTTTCTTGCCGTAAGATAATGTGAAGAAGATAAAAGCCGCTTTGTCAGCGGCTTTTGAGAAACTCAGATGAGATTAAAGTATTGCAACGATAGCTTCACACAGAGGAACCATATTCTCCAATGTCAGACCCGCTACGTTGATACGGCCAGAGCTAACCGCGTAAATACCATACTCTTCACGCAGGCGATCGACTTGTTCTTTAGTCAATCCGCTGAATGAGAACATACCATTTTGAGCGCTAATAAAACTAAAGTCTTGTTTCGCACCTTTTTCTTGTAAGGTGTTTACAAATAGTTGGCGCATACGCTGAATGCGTTCGCGCATTGTTGCCAATTCCTGAACCCACTCAGCTTTCAGTTCATCATTGGACAAAATGGTGGTAACAACGGAAGCACCGTGTGCCGGTGGGTTGGAGTAGTTGGTACGCACAATAGATTTTGCCTGGCTGAATGCTTTCTCTGCGGTATCGCTGTCCGTTGCAACGATAGTGCAAGCACCAACACGTTCATTGTACAAACCAAAGTTTTTGGAATAAGAGCTGGCAACGATTAACTCTTTGTGGTTTCTGGTAAAGATACGCAGACCTTCGGCATCTTCATCCAATCCTTTGGCAAAACCTTGGTAAGCAAAGTCGAATACGGGCAACCAGCCATTTGCAGCAGATAAATCTGCCAGTTTCTGCCACTGTTCAGCAGTTGGGTCGATGCCAGTTGGGTTATGGCAACAACCATGCAGAAGAACAACATCACCTGCTTGTGCTTCAGATAAGCTTGCCAGCATACCATCGAAATCCAAGGCATGATTTTCTGCATCGTAATAGTTGTATTCGCAGATCTCCAAGCCAGCACTGAAGAAAACGCCTTTATGATTTGGCCAAGTTGGATTGCTGATCCAAACACGTGTTGCATTGGTCTGTTTAGCGATAAAGTCAGCCGCAATACGTAATGCGCCGGTTCCGCCTGGGCTTTGTACAGTACGGGCGCGTTTGTCAGTGATGATAGGGCTGGTTTTACCGAAAAGCAGTTCCTGAGTAACACGACCAAATTCAGGTAACCCACTAATTGCCAGATAATTTTTGGTGGTTTCGTTTTCCAGCAGGAACTTCTCTGCTTTTTTAACGGTAGTCAGAACAGGGGTTTTACCTGTTTCATCTTTGTAGACGCCGATACCCAAGTTAATTTTATTTTCACGGGGATCTGCTTTAAAGCTATCCGCTAAACCAAGAATCGGGTCGGCAGGTGCTGCTGTGATTTTTTCAAACATTTTTTTGATTCCAAGACTCGGAGAGTTAAGCCCAAAATAAGTTATACGCCGCTCAGGGTAACCTTAAGGGATCCATTTGCCAACTACTTGTAGCAAAAAGAATAAAATCTTGTGAAGTAGTTTACGAAGTGAAAAAAAGAGCCTGAAAAAACAAAGAAGTAAAACGTAAAAAGCAGCGCCGAAGCGCTGCTTTTCTGAGATAGACTGATTAGTTTTTCGCTAAACAGTTTATCAACAGTAATTAGAACTGATAAGTCAGGCCAACACCGAATACGTTACGAGCGCCTGTATCTGTTCCTTCGTTTTTGTCCAGCAGGTTGATTTTGTAATCAACATAAGTAGACAGGTTTTTGTTAAAGTAGTAGTAAGTACCTACAGAAACATATTTAACCAGATCAGCGCTGTAGTGTTTTTCACCTTCACCCAGCTCTTTGCCTTTAGACTGAACATAAGCCAGAGATGGTTTCAGACCGAAATCAGAGAACAGGTATTGTGCAACCAATTCGATATTCTGAGTTTTATTAGCAATACCTTCCGCTTTAGCGCCATCAAACAACGCTGAACCAGAGGTCATGTTACGGGTTTCGCCGTACATTGCTGCCAGGTATACATTGTTAGCATCGTATTTAGCACCGATGTTCCATGCTTCAGCACGTTTGCCTTTAGCATAGGTATCATTCCACTGACCATTTGCGCGAGTAGAGTTAGCGTAAGAAGCACCAACAGTGATACCGTAACCTACGTTATAAGTAGTCGCCAAACCGTAGCCATCGCCATTTGCTGTAGCGCCACTACGTTTATTTTTGGTGCTCTCGCTGTTTTGGCCTTGGTATTGCAGAGCAAAGTTCAGACCGTCAACCAGACCGAAGAAATCAGTGTTGCGGTAAGTCAACAGACCAGTAGCACGGCTAGTCATGTAGTTATCAGTTTTAGCCATGGAGTCGCCACCGAAGATTGGCAGTACGTCAGTCCATGCGGTGATGTCATAGTTTACGCCGTAGTTACGGCCGTAATCCAGTGAACCGTAGTTAGCGAATTTCAAACCAGCGAAAGCCAGACGGGTAGAGGTTTCTTGTTTGCCTTCTTCAGTGTGAGCTTTCAGATTGTATTCCCAACGACCAAAACCAGTCAGTTGATCATTGATCTGAGTTTCGCCTTTGATGCCGATACGTGCATAAGAAGCATCACCGTCTTCACCGCTTCTTTTATCAGCGATTTGGTGACGAACGTCTACTTTACCGTACAGATCCAGTTTATTGCCGTCTTTGTTAAAAATTTCAGCCGCGTTTGCTGTACCAGCAGCCAACAGAGCTGGAATTACCACTGCAAGAATATTGCGTTTCATTATTATTACCCTCATTGGTGTTATTTAGACACCTGCCACTGCCAGAAATAGAACACTAAAAAATTTTGGAACTATTTGTGGGTATCGAGTGTCTTATTAGTCGGCAACCAGTTTTCCATTGGTAATGAATTTTATCTACCCTCAAAATGCTACAAAAGCGCAAAATCAGTAACAAAGTGAAAATAGATATTTCAAAATGTAAATATCAGGGAACTTTTTTCGTGTGCTTTTCGCTATAAAATAAAAAAAGCCAACTTTCGTTGGCTTTTCATAGGATTGGTTTTTCGCTTATTTATTGATCTGATTCATTAGAAACTTGCGTTTCTTGGTGTCCGTGGGAATGGGATAACATCACGAACGTTGGATACGCCAGTAACATAAGCTACCAGACGTTCGAAGCCCAAACCGAAACCAGCATGAGGAACGGTGCCGTAACGACGCAAATCACGATACCACCAGTAATCTTCTTTATTCAGCCCCATTTCTTCCATACGTTGATCCAGCATATCCAGACGCTCTTCACGCTGAGAACCACCGATGATTTCACCAATGCCTGGAGCTAACACGTCCATTGCCGCAACGGTTTTGCCATCTTCGTTCATGCGCATATAGAAGGCTTTAATGTCTTTTGGATAGTTTTTCATGATCACTGGCGCGTTGAAATGTTTTTCTGCCAGATAACGCTCATGCTCTGATGCCAAATCCACGCCCCAGAAAACAGGGTTTTCAAATTCCTGACCACAATTTTCCAGAATTTCTATCGCATCGGTGTAGTCCAACTGAACGAAATCTGAATCAACAAATTTTTCCAGACGAGTGATAACTTCGCTGTCAACTCGTTCTGCAAAGAAGGCCAGATCATCAGCACGTTCATCTAATGCGGCTTTGAAAACATATTTCAGCATGTCTTCAGAGAGTTTGGCAATATCATTCAGATCGGCAAAAGCCACTTCTGGTTCAACCATCCAAAACTCTGCCAAATGACGGCTGGTATTGGAGTTTTCTGCACGGAAAGTGGGTCCGAAGGTATAGATTTTGCTCAATGCACAAGCATAAGCTTCGCCGTTTAACTGACCGGATACAGTAAGGAAAGCTTCACGGCCGAAGAAATCCTGGCTGAAATCCACTGTGCCTTTATCTGTGCGTGGCAAGTTTTGCAAATCCAAAGTGGAAACGCGGAACATTTCGCCAGCACCTTCTGTATCTGATGCGGTGATCAGTGGAGAGGATACCCAGAAGAAGCCTTTTTCATGGAAGAAACGATGCAGGGCTTGGGCCAGAGTATGGCGAACACGGGCAACTGCGCCGATTAAATTGGTACGTGGGCGAAGATGGGCCACTTCACGCAGGTATTCAATACTGTGGCGTTTAGCTGCCATTGGGTAAGTATCAGGATCATCAACCATGCCAACAACAACGACTTTAGTGGCCTGCAATTCAAAATCCTGGCCCTTACCTTGGGATTCCACCACTGTACCGGTGATTTCGACAGAACAGCCCGTGGTTAAATGTAATATTTCATCCTGATAATTAGGTAAATTATTATTAACGACAGCCTGTAATGGATTAAAGCAGGAACCGTCATAGACGGCGAGGAACGAGATACCAGCTTTAGAATCTCTCCTTGTACGTATCCAACCGCGAACGGTGACTTCGTTGCCAACCGGAACCCGGCCTTGCAGTACATCGACTACAGGCGCTACGCTCATAAATTTCTCTCTTTTTTATATAATAGGTTAATAACTAGATAGATTTACCAAATACTCCCTTAATCAGGGAGCAGATCGTCTATCTTACTTGTCATCTCTCAGGAAACAAGAGGAAATTGCGGGTCTTAATGGGGAAACAGGGGGAAAAGTTATTTTTTTATTTGCGTAACCCGCATAAAGCCGGTTACGCAAAAGATAATTAGACAGGTTATGCCGTTTTTCTATACCACTTTCTCTATATAGGGAATGTCGAATGCCCGACGTAACCTATTGACAAACTCGTCATCTTCACAGATGGTTTTTCCGGGGCTATCCGAAAGTTTTGCCACGGGTTTACCATTGCATTCGACCAATTTGATAACAATATTCAGTGGCTTTATGCCCGGAATATTACAAGTCAGTCGTGTGCCAATGCCGAAAACAACATTAATTCTCTTATGGAAATGGTGATACAGCGCCAGTGCTTTTTGCAGATCCAAACTGTCAGAGAACACCAATGTTTTCGTCATTGGATCAATACCCAGTGATTGGTAATGTGTTATGGCTTTTTCACCCCATTCAATTGGATCACCTGAGTCATGACGCAGGCCCTGGTAAGCTGTTGCTAATGGTTTGTCAAAATCTCGCAGAAAAGCATCCATGGTAATACAGTCAGTCAGGGCGATACCTAACTGGTTTGGATACTCATTCAGCCAGGTTTGTAGTGCTGCTCTTTGGCTATTGGCAAGTTCCGGGCTAATTTGTTGGTGGGCCTGAAACCATTCATGGGCTTGTGTGCCGAGAGGCGGAAGATCAAGCTGTTCTGCCAGTTGATAATTACTGGTTCCAATCAAATAAGGGAAGCTATTTTTCAGCTCATTGATAATGGCATATTGCACTGCGTGTGAAAAACGGCGGCGAGTACCAAAATCCATTAATTTAAAACCGGATAGATCGATATTTTTTTCCGCAGCGTCTTTGTAAAACAGTTCTATCAGTTTTCTCAGCTGAATAACGGCATCTTCCGGCATTATTTCAGGTGAGTGATGACGATGAACCAATTCGCTGATCAGGGCAAGCAGAGGCACTTCCCACAAGATAACTTCGTGCCATAAACCGGAAATGCGGATGGCTAATTGCCCATCATGGGTAACAGAAACTTCGACTTGTTTAGGATTAAAGCGGAATGTTTTGCACCAGTTCAGGTAATCCTCTTTGAAGAACGGAAGGCGAGAAAGGTAATCGACTTCGTGTTCTGTCAATGCTAAGTCTGCCATCATGTCAATTTGATGACGTAATGGCTCGGCGTATTCTCCGAGCAGTTCATCACCACGGCAACGAAATTCTGCAACAACAGGAATATTGTTGTAATGGTGGTACACTGCTTGTTGCATGTGAAACTTATAGGCATCAGTATCAAGCAGTGATTTGATAATCGGGGTAGCGTCTAAAGTCATGGCGCGTCAGGCATCCTCGCGGAGCATATTCGTGTCAGCTAAATCGATAAAGTCGGGAGAGTATACCGTGATTATTGGGTTATTGAAGCCATATAGCTAGATATATTTCCCCGAATCTAAAGATTAAGGTTAATCCGTTTATAGATAATATCATGTTAAATGAGATATGAGATGACAATTAGCACGAAAGTACTAATATGCTGACCACATCATTTATACTTTTATTTAATAAGTTATTAACATCCAAAAAAAGAGACTTATTGATTGAAAGGAAGATTTCTCTATGGCAGCGTTGATGTTTTTAAAAATAATGGAAAAGGTTCTCTATGACACAACAGCGACTTGTTAAACACCGTCTGGATTATAAAGCACCAGATTACACAATTACCAACATTGATCTTGATTTTGATCTGGATACTGAAAAAACAACGGTGACGGCAATCAGTCAGGTAAAACGTCAGGCTAATGACATTACCCCACTGGTTTTGGATGGCGAAAATCTCACGTTAAAAGGCATCTATATAGATGATAAAGCGTGGGAGCATTATCAGGAACAGGATGGAAAGTTGCTGATTGAACAACTTCCAGCCCAGTTTACCCTGAAAATTGTGAATGAAATTCACCCGGCAGCAAATACAGCACTTGAGGGACTGTATGTGTCTGGCGATGCCTTGTGTACCCAGTGTGAGGCAGAGGGATTTCGTCACATCACGTATTATTTGGATCGCCCAGATGTTCTGGCTTGTTTTACAACTCGCATTACTGCGGATAAATCCAGATACCCATACCTGCTTTCCAATGGTAACCGTATTGAACAAGGGGAGCGGGAAGATGGGCGTCATTGGGTAAAATGGCAAGACCCGTTCCCCAAACCTGCTTACTTGTTCGCATTGGTTGCGGGGGATTTTGATGTCCTGCGTGACACATTTGTGACCCGCAGTGGCCGTGAGGTTGCACTGGAGCTGTTTGTTGATCGGGGCAACTTGGATCGTGCTGATTGGGCCATGACATCGTTGAAAAACTCAATGAAATGGGATGAAACCCGCTTTGGTCTGGAGTATGACCTTGATATCTATATGATCGTTGCCGTTGATTTTTTCAATATGGGGGCGATGGAGAACAAGGGATTGAATATCTTCAATTCCAAATATGTCCTGGCAAAAACAGAAACAGCGACTGACGAAGACTATCTCGCCATTGAAGCTGTGATCGGACATGAATATTTCCATAACTGGACCGGAAACCGCATTACCTGTCGTGACTGGTTCCAGTTAAGCCTGAAAGAAGGGCTGACAGTATTCCGTGATCAGGAATTCAGTTCTGATCTGGGTTCACGTTCGGTTAACCGTATCAAGAATGTGCGTGTTATGCGTTCTGCACAATTTGCCGAAGATGCCGGTCCCATGGCTCACCCTATCCGTCCTGATCAGGTGATGGAAATGAATAACTTCTATACGTTGACCGTCTATGAAAAAGGCGCGGAAGTGATTCGTATGATCCACACTTTATTAGGTGAAGAACAATTTCAGGCGGGTATGCAGCTTTATATCCACCGCCATGATGGTAGCGCTGCGACCTGTGATGATTTTGTACAGGCAATGGAAGATGCTTCAAACGTCGATTTAACCCTTTTCCGCCGCTGGTATAGCCAATCAGGGACACCTGTGCTGACTGTCCGTGACGAATACGATGCAGAAAAGCAACAATATATTTTGCATGTCAGTCAAATGACATCACCAACGGCAGATCAGCAAGAGAAACAACCGCTGCACATTCCTCTGGATATTGAGCTTTATGATGAACAAGGAAAAGTGATCCCGCTGCGTCGTAATGGTCAGCCTGTGCATCATGTTTTGAATGTTATTAATGCAGAACAATCATTTGTCTTTGATGAAGTTCCATCACGGCCTGTTCCTTCTTTATTGCGTGAGTTTTCTGCACCAGTGAAATTGGATTATCTATACAGTGATGAGCAGCTTTCATTTTTAATGAAACATGCGCGTAATGAGTTCTCCCGTTGGGATGCGGCACAGGCATTGCTAACCAACTATGTGAAGCTGAATGTTGCCCGTCACCAAAAATCCCTGCCACTGGAATTGCCAATGCATGTCATTGATGCTTTCCGTGCTGTATTGCTGGATAAAGATATCGATCCGGCTCTGGCTGCATTGATCTTGACTCTGCCGTCTGAAAATGAAATGGCAGAACTGTTTATGGTGGTAGATCCGAAAGCTATCCATGATGTCATTCGTGCCATGACAAAGGCACTGGCTAATGAAATGGCGGATGAGTTTTCTGCGGTTTATCACAGTCTCCAGACAGGCGTATACCGCGTAGAGCATAAGGATATTGCGAAACGTGACTTACGTAATACCAGCCTCTACTATCTGGCCTTTATTGATACCAAAGAGTTGGCAGATAAATTAGTGGCGGCACAATATTATCACGCTGATAACATGACTGACAGTATCGCTGCTTTATCTGCGGCTGTATCTGCTGAATTGCCTTGCAGTTATCAATTAATGGATGAATTTGATCAGCGTTGGCATCAGGATGGCTTGGTTATGGATAAATGGTTCAGGCTGCAAGCAACCAATCCAGCCTTCGATGTGCTTGAGAAAGTGCGTGGCTTGATGAAACATCGTTCTTTCAGCTTGAGTAATCCAAACCGTGTTTATTCACTGTTGAGAATATTCTTTAGCAAAAATGCCGTGGCTTTCCATGCTGAAGATGGTAGTGGTTATCAATTCTTGGTGGAAGTGCTAACCGAACTGAATAGCCTAAATCCGCAAGTAGCATCACATTTGATTGATCCATTGATTCGTCTGAAACGTTACGATGAGAAACGTCAGGCTTTGATGCGTGCGGCACTGGAACAGTTGAAAGGAATAGAGAACTTATCTGGTGACCTGTTCGAAAAGATTACCAAGGCGCTTGAAAGTTAATATGTAACATATTCTTCGGTTATTGTCGGAGATGAGATCGCTAACAAACCCCGTTGTTGTTTTAAACGGGGTTTGTTTTTGCCTGCTTATAGAGAGGGCTTTTTTGTTTACTCATATAATGGTAAATTAGCCCTCTCTTCCTGCTACAATAGCGCAGCAATTATATATGTATGAGATTGCGTATAATTCAAAATGTATAACTGACAATTCTCACGTAAAGACAATCATAAAGAACAATAGGTTAATTTAAATGTATTACTCTCTAGTACGGAAGGCGTTGTTCCAGCTTGATCCTGAACAGGCACATGAGCTGACTTTCCGCCAACTAAAACGTGTTGCCGGTACTCCTTTCGAATTTCTTATCCGCCAATCAGTTGCCACTAAGCCCGTTACTTGCATGGGGTTGTCTTTTAAAAATCCACTGGGTTTAGCCGCTGGTCTTGATAAAAACGGTGATTGCATTGATGCATTTGGCGCGATGGGCTTTGGGTTTGTTGAAGTTGGTACAGTAACACCGCGCCCGCAAGCTGGAAATGATAAGCCAAGATTATTCCGTGTGGTTGAAGCGGAAGGGATCATCAACCGAATGGGGTTTAATAACCTTGGGGTAGATAATCTGGTTGAGAATGTTAAACGCGCAAAATATGACGGGATTATCGGGATAAATATCGGCAAAAATAAAGATACTCCGGTCGAAAATGGAAAAGATGATTATTTAATTTGCATGGATAAAGTTTACCCTCATGCAGGTTATATCACTATCAATATTTCTTCTCCTAATACGCCTGGCTTGAGGACATTACAGTACGGAGAAGCTCTGGATGATCTCTTGTCTGCGATTAAAAATAAGCAAAGTGAACTTCAGCAAAAGTTCCAAAAATATGTTCCTGTTGCTGTTAAAATCTCTCCCGATCTTTCAGAAGAAGAATTAATAAAAATTGCTGATAGTTTAATGCGTCATCATATTGATGGAGTTATTGCAACAAATACCACATTGGATAGAAAGATTATCGAAGGCTTGAATCACTGTCAGCAGGTAGGGGGATTGAGTGGGCGCCCTGTGCAATTGCGCAGCACAGAGATTATCCGTCGCCTTTCGCAAGAATTAAAAGGCGAAATACCGATTATTGGTGTAGGGGGAATTGATTCACTTGTTGCAGCCAGGGAAAAAATAGAAGCAGGTGCTTCATTAATTCAGATATATTCCGGTTTTATCTATAAAGGACCAAAACTCATCAAAGATATTGTTAATCATATCTGAATATTTGCTGCAATTTGGGGGTAGGGGTTTATTTCTGCCCTCAACTCGTCTATATTTTGTCTTATAGATTAAATTTTATCATTTATTTTTTAATTTCTTATTTCGCTGGCAATGCTTATTTTAACCAAAAAAGCTATTTTGAGCATAAAAGGGTAATCAATGAAAATTAGACCTGATGATCAGTGGCGCTGGTATTTTGATCCTGAGCATAGCCGTGTCATGCTCGATCTCGCTAATGGCATGGTTTTTCGTTCCTGTTTCCCTGCCAGGATGTTGACTGATTACGCCGTTACAATGGAGGAAATGTCATTCTCAGTCGATGATGCCGCGCTTTTTTACACTTTTGAAGAACATTTACGTCGTATCGATAAGATGGCTCCTGCGTTTAGAGCTGAATTGGCTTTGAATGGGGTGGTTGCGTTACGTTTTATGAAACCACAAATGCCTAAGAGTTGGTATTTCTCCCATTTTTCTTTGATAGAGAAACCAGAACACGGCGAAATTATTCAGCTTAAATTACAGGATAGCGGTACTGAAGCGCTGTTTATGGTCGCAGAAGTTGGTCACAATGCCAGCTTGTGTCTATTGGCACAGCAAAAGTTAGAGATGCACGATCGTGTTATGAATTTTTGTGATCCCATTAAGGTCATGAATGATCGCATCATGCCCTATGCCGAGCCAATTCAATCATCAATATATGATAGGGCAATTTAGTGCCATTAGGCTGCTAGGTTCATAATATTATTAACCTAAACAAATTACTTCTATCAGCATTATTGAACGCCCTTTATCATTCACATTAAGATATATTTATAGCGTCAATCAATGGCATGTTTTTTCCGTAATATATTGCCTGCTTAAAAGCTCAGTAATAAAAATCAGACAGCTAGCTTATTTATACTGCCTGATTTAAATACAAATGCTATCGTTATCTATTATTAATGTTTATCTTAGTTCGATGACTAAATCATTTTGAGGTATACAGCTACATGCCAGAATTTTTCCATTATCCTTAATGGAAGTCGATTTTAGTGGCAATACATCCCCTTTAATCAGGGCTATCTTACAGGAGCCACAAATTCCGGCACGGCATGAATAGGGAATTTGAATACCTTGATCTTCGAGTTGTTCTAAAATAATTTGCTGATTATTGCCAATAAAACGTTGTCCATTGAATTCAATAGCAACGGACTGTTGAGCGTCTTCTTTTATAGGCAAATCGACCGCTTGTTCACCACTACCATATTCGCGTGGTGTTCTCTTTTCCAAAATGGTGACACGATCCCCAACTCGAATAATGCCGCTATTACGGGCAATGGCATTCTGCCCAAAATCAACCGCACCATTTTCTTTGGCTGTTCTGAAAGACTGTAGTGTAGCCAGTGGCTCACTTTGCGGATTTTTGCGGCCTTTTTCCGGGCTGACTGTTGTCAAAATACAGCGACTGCATGGTTTTGGCAGATCAAAAACAATATCGCCGATTTGGATGGTTTGCCAGCTATCTTCTTCAAAAGGGGTTGCACCTGTGACAATGATATTGGCACGGAATTGCTCTATTTTAATGCTGGCGGGACAGCGTTGTTGCAAGGCATGAAAAGAGGCTTCATTGATAATTAAATAGGGAAAACCGTCTGCGAATGATAAAGAAATATCGGGGAATTTTTTAACCCGTCGTGTTAGTTCCTCACTGAGCCAACGTAATTGTACAGGTTTATCAAAAAAGTCACTGAGCCAACTATTCACCCTCTCAGGAGCGACTAACGCGGTAAAATGATTTCCCCAAACTTCGGTGGAGAAACGCTCCTCTTTAAAATCATCGTAAAGTACAGTGGCGCTTTCTCCGTTTGGTGCCTGCAAGTACAGACCATTATGGAGCATCGTTGGAGTAAATAGCAGCATTTGCGGATATTGGCGGGCAGTAATAAAAGTACCGTCTGTTGTGGTGATCATAAAATTGCGGTCAAACATCAGGCCACTTTCATTGACGAGAGAATGAGAGAGTTGTAATCCACGCATGGATTTGACGGGGTAGGTATAGAGGCGCGACAGAGTTAACATCCATTATCTCCCAAATATTTTTATCTTTGCCAAAGCATTTTTATCTTTAATTGTGTCAGCAACTTTAGGACATGTCGAAGGTATTGGCTATAATGTGCCACAATTTTTTTGGTGGTGAACTTTTTGTGATGATTAATAAGATGAACTCTCTCTTTGCCAGCACGGCACGTGGACTGGAAGAACTGTTAAAGAACGAACTGGAAATCCTGGGAGCGCAATCCTGTAGGATTGCCCAAGGCGGGGTTCATTTTCAGGGCGATGATCGGATGATGTATAAAAGTTTGCTGTGGAGCAGACTGGCATCCCGTATCATGATGCCGCTTAACGAATTTAAAGTTTATAGTGATTTGGATCTGTATCTTGGTATCCAGTCCATTGACTGGAGCGAGATTTTCTCAGTTGATAGTACGTTCTCTGTGCATTTCAGTGGCACGAATGAGGAGATCAGAAATACACAATATGGCGCATTGAAAGTAAAAGACGCTATTGTCGATAGTTTTATGCGCAAAATAAAACAACGTCCTGATGTTGCTAAACAACAACCTGATGTCCGTATCCATGTTTTCCTGAATAAAGAGAAAGCAACCGTATCACTCGATTTGAGTGGAGATAGCCTGCATATCCGTGGCTATCGTGATCTGGCCGGACAGGCACCACTGAAAGAGAACCTTGCCGCAGCGATTATCTTACGTTCTGGCTGGAATGCAGGAACGCCAATGGTTGATCCAATGTGTGGTTCAGGAACGTTGCTGATAGAAGCGGCCATGATGGCAGCAGATTGCGCCCCCGGTTTGCATCGTAAGCATTGGGGATTCACATCATGGTTGCAATTCAATGAAACAATCTGGCGTGAAGTGACTACAGAAGCACAGGTCCGTTTCCGTAAGGGGTTACAGGAAACGACTTCCCGCTTTTTTGGAATAGATATTGATCGTCGTGTAATGGATATGGCACGTTCAAATGCACGTAGGGCAGGGGTGTCCCAATTGATCCAGTTCCAGCAGGGAGATGCCAGCAAACTGGAAAATCCCCTGCCGGAAGGGCCAGAGGGAACGGTATTAAGCAACCCACCTTATGGAGAACGTCTTGAAAGTGAACCTGCACTGATTGCATTGCACAGTGTATTTGGTCGTGTGATGAAAGTCCGCTTCCCTGGCTGGCGTTTATCAGTGTTCAGTGCTTCGCCAGAATTGTTGGGGTGTTTGCAATTACGCGCAGAGCGTGAGTTTAAGGTTAAAAATGGCCCTCTGGATTGTATCCAAAAGAATTATTTTATCCAGAAAAATGAACAGCTAGCGGATAAACCTCAGTCATTGGATATAGGTATTGCTGAGGATTATGCTAACCGTTTGCGTAAAAATGAGAAAAAAATCAGCAAATGGGCCAAACAGCAAGGTATTGATTGCTACCGTTTATATGATGCAGATTTACCTGAATACAATGTTGCTGTTGATCGCTATGCCGATAAAATCATTGTACAAGAATACGCCCCGCCGAAATCTGTGGATGCCAATAAAGCCCGTCAACGCCTGTTTGATGTTATCAGTGCAACAATGAATGTGCTTGGCTTATCATCCAACCAACTGATCTTGAAAACTCGCCAACGTCAGAAAGGCAAAAGTCAGTATGAAAAAATGGCCGAGAAGAAAGAATTCTTTTTGGTCAACGAATATGGTGCAAAATTCTGGGTGAATTTGACCGATTATTTGGATACGGGGTTATTCCTTGATCACCGTATTGCCCGCAAAAAATTGGGTGAAATGAGCCGAGGCAAGGATTTTCTTAACTTATTTGCCTATACCGGTTCGGCGACAGTTCATGCAGGATTGGGTGGTGCGCGTTCGACAACCACGGTAGATATGTCTCGCACTTATCTTGAATGGGCAGAGCAAAATTTACAGGCGAATGGCTTAACCGGGCGTCAGCACCGTTTGATTCAGGCTGATTGTCTGGGATGGTTAGCTCAGACCTGTGAACAATTCGATGTCATTTTTATTGATCCGCCAACATTCTCTAACTCTAAGCGAATGGAAAACACTTTTGACGTTCAGCGTGATCACATCGAATTAATGAAACAATTAAAACGTCTGTTACGTCCGGGTGGAACCTTAATGTTCTCCAATAATAAACGGGGTTTTAAGATGGATTTTGCTGAATTAAATAAGCTAGGTCTGGTTGCAACCGAAATAACAGAAAAGACTTTATCTCAGGATTTTACCCGTAACCGTCAGATCCATAACTGCTGGTTGCTGCATCACGTTGGCGAGGACAAATAACATTATGTCATTGATTAGTTTATCCGGTGCTTGGTTATCATTCAGTGATGCACCGCTGTTGGATAATGCTGAACTGCATATTGAAGAAAACGAAAGAGTCTGTTTGGTTGGGCGTAATGGTGCGGGAAAATCCACATTGTTGCGCGTGTTGGCAAAAGAACAACCCTTAGATGATGGCTTGGTTATTTATGAACAAGACGTGATTGTTGCGCGCTTACAGCAAGATCCTCCCCGTGACATAGAAGGTACGGTATTTGATTTTGTTGCGGAAGGAGTAAAAGAGCAGTCTGAATACATCAAAGCGTTCCATCATGTTTCGCGTTTGGTAGAAACCGATCCTAGCGAGAAAAATCTCAACCATCTGGCTGAGTTGCAGGAAGTGCTGGATATCCGTGGCCTATGGTCATTGGATAGCCGGATTAGCGACGTATTAAAACAACTCTCCTTGCCAGCAGAAGCGAAACTCTCTTCATTGTCTGGTGGTTGGTTGCGTAAGGCGGCATTGGGCAGGGCGCTGGTTTGCTCGCCAAAAGTGCTGTTTCTTGATGAACCAACCAACCATCTTGATATTGATGCTATTGAATGGTTGGAAAATTTCCTGAAAGACTTTAATGGCAGCCTTGTATTCATTTCCCATGACCGATCATTCATTCGCAACATGGCGACACGTATTGTTGATCTGGATCGCGGAAAGCTAACCTCATGGCCGGGAAATTACGATAAATATCTTGAAGGAAAAGAAGAGGCGCTGCGGGTTGAAGAGTTGCAGAATGCCGAATTTGACAAAAAACTGGCGCAGGAAGAAGTTTGGATCCGCCAGGGGATTAAAGCACGGCGTACCCGTAATGAAGGTCGGGTAAGGGCATTGAAAGCATTACGTGTAGAACGTGCTGAACGCCGCAATGTTATGGGAACAGCGAGAATGCAGGTCGAAGAAGCGACACGTTCCGGTAAGATTGTCTTTGAAATGGAAAATGTGAATTACCAGATTGGTGATAAAACATTGGTCAAAAATTTTTCGGCTCAAGTCCAACGTGGCGACAAAATTGCGTTAGTGGGACCAAACGGCTGCGGTAAAACGACATTATTGAAGTTAATGTTAGGCGATTTGTCAGCAGACAATGGGCACATTCATTGTGGTACCAAACTTGAAGTGGCTTATTTTGATCAGCATCGTGCCGCGCTGGATCCTGATAAGACCGTTATGGATAACCTCGCTGAAGGTAAGCAGGAAGTTATAGTCAATGGACGTTCCCGCCATGTGTTGAGTTATTTGCAGGATTTCCTTTTCCATCCTAAACGCGCGATGACCCCTGTGCGAGCGTTGTCTGGTGGTGAGCGCAATCGCCTGTTGCTGGCCCGTCTATTCTTGAAACCAAGCAACTTGCTTATTCTTGATGAACCGACCAATGACCTTGATGTTGAAACATTGGAGTTACTTGAAGAATTAGTTGATAGCTATACCGGAACCGTGATTTTGGTCAGCCATGATCGCCAATTTGTTGATAATTCAGTCACTGAATGCTGGATTTTTGAAGGCAAGGGTGAAATCAACAATTATGCGGGGGGATATTATGATGCCCAGCAGCAACAGGCTCAAACAGTTTCCCTGCGTCAAGCTTCGGAGAAAAAGGTTAGTGCTGAAAACAAGGCGGTTAAGCCGAAACAATCACCTAAACGAACAAACAATAAGATAAGTTACCATTTACTGCGTGAATTAGAACAACTACCATTATTATTAGAGAAATTAGAAGAAGAGATCAATAAATTGCAATCTCAGGTCAGTGACCCGGAATTCTTCAATCAATCACATGAAATTACGCAAAATGTTCTGAATGAACTGGCAAATAAAGAGCAAGAATTGGAAAAAGCGTTTGATCGCTGGCAGGAATTGGAAATGATGAAAAATGGATAATAGCTGCCGCATAAAAGAAACTTGTGGGTTTTGCTAAAGGAGAAACACTTTGTGTTCCAATAACCACCAGCATGACAAGCTGGTTCTTTGTCCCCAGTGTGACATGCTGGTTCTTTGTCCCCAGTGTGACATGCTGGTGGCTGTGCCTGATTTGGAACAAGGGAAAAAAGCGGTTTGTCCACGGTGCCATGCGTTACTGACAGCAAAGTGGAGAGAGCCGCGTAATCAACCAACAGGTTATGCATTAAGCGCGTTAATCATGCTTTTTCTCGCTTGCCTGTTTCCTTTTGTTAGCATGAGTGTGGCGGGGGTTGTGAGTGAAATAAAGTTGACTCAGATCCCCAAGGTGATGTTCAACGAAGACTATTCCAGCATGGCTGCGCTTTTTTTGATCTTCGTTCAGCTTGTGCCGACATTTTGTATGATTGCCATCATCATCTTATGTCAGAACGCCAAAATGGCGCGCCGCTTGAAAATAGAGTTGGCGCGCATTCTGTTTAAGATGAAAACATGGTGCATGGCAGAAATCTTCCTTGCGGGCGTGTTGGTCAGCTTTGTTAAATTGATGGCACATGGTGAAATCAGCATTGGCCTGAGTTTTTTCCCTTACTGCTTGTTTTGTCTGTTTCAGGTCAGGGCATTTCAGTGTCTTGACAGGCATTGGTTTTGGAATGAAATTGCGCCGGCACCTAAAGTTTGCCCGACCTTGCAGGCTGGAAAACCTGGCCTGGTGCAAGGTGTCAGGCTTTGCCAGAGTTGTACCGCCATCTTGCCCGCCCAACAATCTCGGTGCCCCCGATGCCATACAAAGGGGGACGCGCGCCGCCGCAATAGCCTCCAGCGCACAATGGCACTACTGATAACATCAGCCATACTTTATATTCCAGCGAATATTTTGCCTATCATGGTGACCCAGGCACTGGGACAGCAACTTAATTCCACCATTCTGGAAGGTATTATTTTGCTTTGGGGCTCTGGCTCATATCCTGTTGCAATGGTTATTTTTATTGCCAGTATCATGATACCTTTATTGAAAATGCTGGCTATTGGCTGGTTATGCTGGGATGCAAAAAGTCAAACGAGCCATGATTCCGAAAAGATGCATTTTATTTATGAAATGGTGGAGTTTGTTGGGCGTTGGTCAATGATTGATGTATTCGTTATTGCTGTCCTATCCGCGCTGGTTCGCATGGGACAACTGATGAGTATTTATCCTGCCCTGGGAGCAGTCCTGTTTGCCTTGGTTGTTATTTTGACGATGTTTGCATCAATCATGTTCGATCCGCGTTTAACCTGGGACAAAGCCAATCGTAAATTTGAGCTACATAAGAATGAGGAGTTGTAAGGTGACGGATAAAGAAGAAGATCTGACTCAGGCCAGAATTCGTAAACTTAAGAGTTGGTCACCGGTATGGATCGTACCAATTATCACCGTACTGATTGGGGCTTGGATACTGTTTTATCATTTCAGTCATCAGGGGCCAGAAGTCACATTGATTACTTCTAATGCTGAAGGTATTGAGGCAGGTAAAACTAAAATTAAAAGCCGCAGCGTTGACGTGGGTGTTGTCGAAAACGTGTCTTTGAGCGAAAACCTGGGGCAAGTTATCATTAAAGCCCGTCTAAATGATGGGATGAGTCGCTTGCTACGCACAGATACTGCTTTCTGGGTTGTGAAACCTCAGATTGGCCGTGAAGGAGTTTCTGGTCTAAGTACATTACTGTCCGGTGTTTTTATCGAATTACAACCCGGCACACTAGGAGGAGAAGAAAACCGCTTTTCATTGCTTGATGCCCCACCGCTTGCTTCCCCTGATGCAAAAGGCATTCGTCTGATTTTGACCAGTGAAAAAGCAGGACGATTAACTCCCGGAGATCCAGTGCTATTTCGGGGATATCGTGTGGGTTCAGTTGAGGCCAGTACCTTTGATCCAACATCCCGATTGGTTCGTTACCAAATTTTCGTTAAATCACCTTATGATGCTTTACTGACTACGAATGTCAGATTCTGGAAAGACAGTGGTGTCACATTTGATATGTCATCACAAGGTATACGGGTTGAAGTTACTTCATTATCGACTTTGTTTGGCGGGGGCGTTAGTTTTGATGTACCAAAAGGTTGGGAATTGGGTAATTCAGTGAAGGAAAAAGAGGTCTTTAAACTCTACGATAGCGAAAAAAGTATCCAAAACGCGCTGTATACAGAGCATACAGACTTTTTACTGTTTTTCTCTGATTCTGTTCGTGGCTTACAGCCGGGAGCGCCTGTCGAATTCCGTGGTATTCGAGTAGGGACGGTAGCAAGAGTTCCTTTTTATAGTGAAGATATTAAGCAGCGCATCGACAATGACTTCCGTATTCCTATATTGATTCATGTAGAGCCTGGGCGATTCGTGAAAGAGTTAGGTAATGGATTCAACACAGACAAAGAATTGAAGGAAACTATTACCAAGGGGTTGAGAGCTACTTTGAAACCAGGCAATTTACTTACAGGTGCGTTGTTTATTGATCTGGACTTTTTCACTCATGAGAAACCCTGGAAAGGCCCATATGAAATCGCGGGTTATAAGACTTTGCCTACAGTAAGTAGTGGCTTGGCGCAAATTCAACAAAAAGTCACTACGGTGCTGGATAAGATCAACAATATGCCGATTGAACCGGTGCTTGTTCAGGCAACACAGACGCTTAAAGAAAGTCAAAAAGCAATCAAAACAGCGCAGAAAACAATGGATGAATTAAATCGCGTTCTGGCGAGTAAGGAAGCACAGGAACTGCCTAAAGATATACAAAATACATTACATGAGTTGAACCGCAGTATGCAGGGGATCCAGCCAGGCTCACCAGCTTATAGTAAGCTGATGGATAATATGCAACAGTTGGAGCAGGTATTACGTGAATTACAACCTGTTTTGAAGACTCTCAATAACAAGAGTAATGCATTGGTATTTGAAGCTGAAGCGATAAAAGATCCTGAACCCAAAAAGGCGCCTAACTGATGAAAAAATTGATTTCAAAATTGGCATTTTTTATTTCCGCCAGTGTGTTTATTGTTGGAACTGGGCTTATTGCGGGATGCAGCGATAGCCAGTCATCAAAAACATATTATCAGTTACCGGTCTTAGCTAACCGGGTATTGCAGGAAGGTAAATTGGGCGCTAAACATGAACGGCAGTTGTGGATAAAAAGGGTTAACCTTTCTGACTACCTTGCCGCTCCAGGAATTGTGTATCAGACGGGGGAGGTGAGCTATATCAGTGCATCGAACCATTTATGGGCTAGCCCATTGCAGCAACAGTTACAACAAGTATTGATTTCAGAACTGAGTGCAGCATTTCCACATCGTTTGGTTTCCCAGCAGGAATTAGAAAAAGATGCAGACGCTCTGGATATCACAATAACTGCTTTTCACGGGCGCTATGATGGTCAGGTATTGATTGAAGGCTATTGGCTATTGTCTAACTCAGACAGAGTGATTAGGCGGCCATTCAGCCTTAAGTTGAAACAGGAAAAAGATGGCTACACTGAATTAGTGCTTACTTTAGCTGAGGGGTATAGCCAGTTAGTCAAATCCATTGCCAGGCAACTCTCTTTGCAACGTTAACCGAGTATGCATAAGAACCAATCGGATAAAAACGATCATTGTTTTATTTTCATAGTAACAAGTGAGGAAGTAAGGCATGAAAAGACAGAAAAGAGACCGTTTAGCAAGAGCACTTTCCAGAGGCTATTATGCAGGCATTTTGGGACGGTCACGGGAACATTGTCCTTATCATTCATTGGATGCTCGTTCGTATTGGTTAGGGGGATGGCGCCAAGCACAAGAAGATCGTGTGTGAGTTAATCAAAAAGGCGAAACACCTCCGCAGTAGCGGAGGTGCTCAGCATTGGAGACAGAGAGGCTATAATAAAAGTTGATTAAAAGGCACTAGTATCCTTAAACAAGCCTACTTTCAAATCAGTCGCAGTATAAATCAGTTTGCCATCTACCAGAACTTCACCATCAGCCAGACCCATAATTAATTTGCGATTAATGACACGCTTGAAATTAATGCGATAGGTCACTTTTTGGGCTGTTGGTAATACCTGACCAGTAAATTTGACTTCCCCAACGCCAAGTGCACGGCCTTTACCTTCTCCACCGATCCAGCCCAGGAAGAAACCGACAAGCTGCCACATGGCATCAAGGCCGAGGCAGCCGGGCATGACAGGATCATTGACAAAATGACAATCGAAAAACCACAACTCAGGGTTGATATCGAGTTCAGCCTCGATATACCCCTTATCGTAAATACCGCCGGTTTCTGTCATTTTCGTGACGCGATCCATCATCAGCATATTGCCAGAAGGCAGCGGTGGCCCATTTTCACCAAACAATTTACCTTGCCCAGAGGCTTGAAGTTCTTCTTTCGTGTAGGACTCTTGTTTTTTAAACATATTCTCAGATAGCCTTATAATCGTGTAGGGCTAGAGAATAGCGTACACTTGTACGCCCAACAACTCCGATCAGATAACAATGGAGTCAATCTAGCCAGCGGAGAAACCAAGGAAGCCGAGGTCGTTCTTGAATATTAGCTTGTACAATGCGTTCACATATCATAGCTAACAAGTGTTCTTTTTGTGGATCACAATAAGGAATACCCGTTAACAATGATATAGTCTCAGAAACATGCTCAACTGCCCAAATATGAAATTGCTCATTCTTTACCGCATCAATAACATCTTGATTTAGGCACAAATGTTGAACATTTGCGGTTGGAATAATGACACCCTGATGACCGGTTAACCCTCGGTAGTGACATATACGGAAGAAACTCTCAATTTTTTCATTAACGCCACCAATAGGTTGGACATAACCAAATTGATCTACGGCACCAGTAACGGCAATTTGCTGGTCGATAGGTTGTTGTGACAAGGCGCTGATAAGGGCACACAATTCGGCGAGTGAAGCACTGTCGCCATCCACTTCACCATAGGATTGTTCAAATACAATCGAAGCAGAGAACGGTTGTGGCTGCTCTAATTTCAATTCAGAAATTAAATAAGCTTGCATGATCATCATGCCTTTTGCATGAATATTGCCGCCTAATTCAACCTTGCGTTCTACATCGATAAATTCCCCATCTCCTAAGTGAGCAACACAACTGATACGAGAAGGCTCACCCATTGGATCAGGATGTCCAGGATATTCGAGTACAGATAGCCCATTGATTTGGCCGATAACTGAGCCTTGTGTGCGAATCAATATCTGGCCTTTCAGAATTTCATCTATGCTGCGTTCAGCCAAATAACTATGACGCCAGGTACGATTATCTTCCGCTTGTTGCAGGGAATGTTTGGTGATCTGTTTTTCCTGCTGATAATTGGCAGCGGCTGCCAATTTTTGCTGTATCCATTGAATATCCAGAGGTAACCGGAATTGATCTTCTGTGTAACGGGTAGCAAGTTTAATCAACTCAGGCCAGGCATCAGCACTTAATGGAGGTAAGTTTTGTTGCTGAATGATTCCATTAACGTACTGGCACCATATTGTCAGATCATCTTCTGCATGAAAGGACATATCCAGCTCAAATTCGCCATACAATGCACTGCTTGCCAGCTCAGGTTCAGTAGCCTGTAACTCTTCAAGACTGAGCCTGTCACCGACTAAAATCAGACGCAAATCTAATTCCATTGAAGGTATCGGCAATGGCAGGGAACGATTTTCATCGTGTGACAGCCAGTCAAAACGGCGCTGAATAATCATTTGCTTGAGACGAACCCACATCAATGGCTGAGAGAGTAGGGTGCGCAAAGGCAAAATCAAGATACCACCATTGACTTGATGGATAAGGCCCGGTTGCAGTTGAAGTATCCCTTGGTGCGTATAGACATTGCCAAATAATTGTTCTGGCTCAATCCACTCACGGTAAGCAACTCGTTCAGTTGGCGCAAAAATACCTTCTCCTGAAGAGTGCCAGGTGATGGTTTGGTGTTCTATCTGGTAATAACCACCGATATTTGGATAGCTCTCCGGCAGCAAAGAGGAAATAGTATTGGATAGAAAAGACAGATAAACATCACTTTCTTCTGCTTTCAGCAGCATAAAAGGTTGACGCAGGGAGGACTGACAAAAAAGGGATAACCCACTATGCAGCCTGGGTTGAACCACATCCACTGTGATGGGGGTCAATTCAGCGACAGAATTAAAGAGTGCCTGATAAGGCGCATTGTTTGGCTGTAATGCCTGCCAGTCTAGTTTTATATTCGTCAAGGTGATAGCTACATCATATAGTGAAAAGGGAAACATTTATTATACAAGATTAGGCAGTGAACCGACATGCCAGAATTTTGAAAGAAACGACATTTGAGCCAGCGCTTTCATTGCCTGTAAAATATGCCAATATTCTGTGTTGTTATAGGCAATTTAAAGAAATAGTTGCTATGCTTAATTGAAGTTACGCTGTCACTGAGAGATGAAATGAAATATCAACAATTGGAAAATCTGGAATGTGGCTGGAAATGGGCTTATTTGGCAAAAAAACACCGTGAAGGTGAGTCGATTACTAAATACATTGAAAAAAGTGCTGCGCAAGATGCGGTCAATGAATTAATGAATTTAGAAAGCGAGCCAGTCAAGGTACTGAAATGGATTGCTCTGCATATGAATCCGGATTTGTCCAATCGAATGAAGCAAACGATTCGGGCACGGCGTAAACGTCATTTTAATGCTGAACACCAACACTCGCGTAAGAAATCCATTGACTTGGATTTTCGTGTTTGGCAGCGGCTTTCAGCGCTATCCCGACGTCGTGGCAATACCCTGTCAGAAACAATCATACAGCTATTGGAAGATGCTGAATATCGGGAAAAGTATACTCACCAAATGTCGAGTTTGAAGCAGGATCTGGAAGCAATATTAGGGAAATAAGTCTACTGATAAAAACCCCATTTTAAATGGGGTTTTTAATGAATTGATCAGAATAGCCTTACTGAGCAGCTTTTGGCTGAGTCACAACTTCAGTAGTGCCCTGAATGTTGATGACTACACGACGATCTGGAGCCAGGCAGTCGATAAGTTTAGAACGAACTTTAATTTTGTCACAAGTAGAACCAGTGACAGGGTTTTCCTTACCGCGGCCTTCTGCCTGGATACTATCTGCCGGAATACCTTTAGCAACCAGATAATCTACCACAGACTGAGCCCGTTTCTGAGAAAGTGGCAGGTTGTAATTTTGGCTACCAATACGGTCAGTGTGACCGACTACCAGAACCTTGCCTTGGGTTGGATCGATTTTAGCCAGTTGGTTATACAGGTTGTCCAGTTCCTGCTGACCTTCTGCTTTCAGTGTCGATTTGTTGAAATTGAACAGAACATCAGAGCGCAGGGTAAAGCTCTTGCTTTCAACCACAGGAGCTGGCGCAGGCACAACTGGAGGTGCTACTGGGGTAACGATCGGCGCAGCTTCATCTTGTCCGAAACGGTAAGAAACACCAACACTCAGCAGGCCGTTATCTGGGCGGGCACCAACGGTGGTGGCATCACCGATGTTGTTAACCCACTGATAGTCCAGACGGGTTGCCAGGTTTTTTGTCAATGCGTATTCGACACCAATCGCGGCCAGAGGAGAAACACCCGTGTCGTCGTTTTTCAGTCTACGTTGGTCTTTTGGACCCGTTCCAGCTAATGCATTGGAATTGTAGGTCGCAGAAGAGTCTGCACGCCATACCATACCACCAAGACGAGTATAAACATCCAGATTGTCCAGTACTGGATAACTGAGTTTAGTAGTCAACTGAACGCCTTGGGCACGGAAAGCGCCATTATCAGTGCTGCCTTTATAAGCTATGCGCCCTAACCAATCGTAACCCAGTTCAAAGCCTAAGTATGGGGTTACTTGATAACCGACATAAGCACCCGCACCTAACTGGTTTTTATGGGGAGAACCGTTGCCAATCCGGTTATCATAACCATTACCGTAGAAATTTGCGTCATGGTATTGAGACCAACCCAGCTTAGCGCCGGTATACCAAGTGTTGTCCTTTGGAGCTGCTTGAGCAACAGTTGCGAAAGCTGCTACTGCCACTGCTACTGCGATAGCTGTCTTTTTCATTTTACGCCTCGTTATCATCCAAATAGGCAATTGGCTTTAAAAGCCTTATTGTTAGCCACTGGTTAAAATGTTCTGTTAGGTAACCATGCTTTAATCAGAAGATGTGTTCTGAAATATAAGAGCGGTCAGCACAACTCCCTAAACTGTGTAAAGTCTACAACGAAGTTAAAAAGTTACAAGTGCACTGTGATTCATGACACAAAAAATTTAATTACCGACTGACAAAACATAAATGTTTTTGACGAATGTTTACAATAATTACAGTATTAATATATTGATTTTCATTGCAAACAATAATGATTATCAATGGGTAGCTTAATTTTCATAAAAAATATTGAGATTAATCCTAATTTTAGTCAATGATAATAATTAGAGTAAATTTGTAGCCTATTCGATTGCGCAATAAATGGATGTGATAAATTTTGTGGTCGCATAATAAAACCAAGAGTAATACCCTTTTGCGCCGCTATTTGTAGCGTATTTAATTGATATTCTGATAATTCCGGTAACCAACCCAATACAACGCTATAATTACCGCTTGCCAACGCTTTTTCCATGGCATTAATTGAAGCAATAGGGCGAATTTGGTTTAGTTGGATAACTTTATTTAAGGGAAGCCCAGCATCTATTAACCATTGGCGACTTAACCTCTTATTAGGATTTACCCAAAGTAACCATCGATTTTCTTTTCCAGACTGGTGCAATAAAGGTAGAAGAATGTGATTAATGACAGGCTGGTGTTCGTTGTAAACCAGCTCACTGACCATGCCTTTTATCATGTGTGCAGTGCATTGAGGTAGTTTCACAAAAGACATTCTTTTCATGGTCATCCCAACCATTGTTTTGTCTGTTTTATGTTCGTCTACGGTTGTGTCAGTAGCTGTTGTTTTTTTCTCGATGAGATATTCCCATGCTGATCGGATGCTCATAATGTTCCTCGCCATAATAAGCTGTACATTTATACAGTATAACGATATTTGATTAAAAGCAAGTCTCTTTTTTTCAAAGCGCTTCGCAAAAATTTACAGAAATTAGGATTTTTCTGCCTTAACGATTGGCAGTTGGGAATAGATTGCGTATGGTTTTAATTAATTGTTCTAGTTATCTATTTTATTAACAGAAGGCATGATTAAACATTACTTTGGAATGTGATTCATGGAGTGATAAAAAATGTTTTTATCTGGGGATCGTTTTGCTCAATTGCAACATGGTGTATCTTCACTGGGAACGCTTAAGAAAAAATCTCAATTTGGCGGCATTGGATTATTAATTGATGATGTTTTATTTGCTATCAGTTCTGATGGAGAGCTTTATTTACGAGGAAATAGTCATGCTGAGGTACTATTTAAAGCCAGGGGAATGGAAAAATTTATTTATTCAAAAAGAGGAATACCTGTGACTTTGCGGTATTACCGTGTTAATGAATTACTTTGGCAGGATCAAAAACAGTTATTTGAATATGTAAATTTAGCCTACCAATACACAATCAAGGAAATAATTGATAGGCAGAAAATGCCTCTTAGGCTGAAAGATCTCCCTAACTTAGGGATTGCTTTAGAAAGGCAATTATGGAAAGTAGGTATTTCTAAAGTAGAAGAATTACGAATATTGGGGGCAAAAGCGACTTACCTCAAACTCCAGCAACATAGGAAAAAAACAAATGTCAGTTTATTGCTTGCATTAGCAGGCGCAATAGAAGGGTGTCATGTTGCGGTATTACCAGAAAAATTACGTGACGAATTAATTAGCTGGCATAGCGAATGGGTTTACCATAATTCAGATAATCATCCATAATAAGTAAAATTTGGTGAATAGGGGCGTTAGCCCCTACTATTTCCTGGTTTCATGCGACGGCTGAGGTTTTTTGGGTAACTTTCTCTTCTACTATATACTGAATGGTATGGCTTAATATAGCCGGATCATGTTCAAAATCATTCAGGGGAACATGATGAACCTGAGCAATAGCAGACAGGCCTTTTAGTAGATGGCTGGCAGAGTTATCAAAGGGTTTTTCGGTGACTAATATGATAGGACGTTTTAAGGCGGAAGCCCAACCTAACTCAATATGGGTGCCATCTGTTCTTATTAGTTGTTTCTGTTGTGGGCAGACAGGCAAAATGGCAACAAAAATGTCACATTGTTCCATCCATTGGCGATCCCGCTGGGAAACTTCCTCAGGAGTAAATAAGTGTGTTGTTTCGCCAAATTGCTCTGTACGATGAGCCGAAAAAACTTCTGCACCCAGTGATTCCAGATGGTGAATAGCAGATTTAATGTGAACTTGTAAGTTATTGTCTAATAACCTTAATTTCAATGCGTGTTGGATAGGGCCACCAACAAATACTTTAACATCAGAAAATATTATGGACATAGGGTCGCCTCTTATGGAAATAAGCTTTAATATTTATGAATAGATGATAATAATTTTTTATACAGATATTAAAAAATTATTATTGGAATAAATTGCATTTTCATTGTTGTGTTATATCTAACTTATGGCTATGTTATGTATTACAATTTTTGATTGGAGAACCTATTTTCAATGTAATCAGCAATGATATCATCTGAATTATTTTGAAAAATGTCATGACAGGAATTAGTGTTGTTTTTTTCTTTTTCAAGAAATTGACTTATCTTATTCATGGCACGTTTTCTTTCTTTAGGGTTATTAATAAATAAGTTATTGCATTTTTTAATTAATGCTAATCCTTCTTTCTCTGGTAGATATGGGGGAATATCAGGATAACCATATTCCGGTTGCCATAATAAACCGTATTCATGACTATAATAATTTTGTAGATACACTTCTAATTGTAATTGTTGACTATAGTTTTGTGGTGGTAAGAAAAAAACATCTTTATTGAGAGCGACACATTCATAAAATGTTGTCAGACCCGGATTGGCTAATACCTTACGAGCACGGTGTAATTTTTGCAGGAAATCATGCCTTGAAAAACAGCCAATATGGATATGAGGATGTGTTTTGGCAAATATTTCTGCCAAATTTACGATAGTTTTACCCCCGCCTGCAATAGTAATGTTGGTTTCATTTTGCAGATAGGGAATAGACAATAACTCTTCGAGGAAATGATAATAAAAATCTGTTGTATCAGCGTAGACTGTATCAATGCCACCAAGAGTAATTAATATACCTTCTGGAGGGTGATCATCCATCATGCATTGTTGCAGAGAATTGTGAAGAATTGGTGGAATAACCTGATAATTACCAAGCTTATCATGGAATCGTTCAATATTGCGTTCTATTCCATGAAAGTCTTGAATAAATGTCTTGTCAATTTTGTGCAGATCAACATGAAGATTATCCCACATCCAAAATAGCGTGTCGATATAGATGATTGATGTATTAAAATTTACAACGAAATCAATCGAGTTAAGGTTAGTATTAATGATATACAAACTTGCACCAGAAATAAGCTCAGAATAGCGTGAGAGTTCTGTAACTGAAGTGGTATCACATTCATAAATTTCATCAAATAGGCCGGATTTTTGACCTAATTGAGAAGAAGTCAGTGTGCCTAATAAAATAAATTTAGTGTCCGGTGTTAATTTATTCCGGTGCTTTAATTTTTCCACCACATTTAACGTGGTGGATATTGGGCCAAAACAGAATGGGTCTGCGTCAAAAATAATATATGGAATATTTTTTAACATATTGTTCTCTCATAAAGGAATATTTACATTTTCTATATCAAATTGTTTGGTATAAGGACAATATAAAAAAGTACTACCATGGAGGTTATTAAGATGTAATCGTCCAGAAAGATTGAGATTATTTGTCATTAAATGAGCTAAGAAAATATTGTGCAAATTTTGATGGGAGATAATAATCCGCATAGAAGATGTTGAAAGCTCATCGCCAATTTGCATAATAAAACGATGGATTCTATCAGCCGCGTCCATCACCTGTTCTGAATCTTTGAAAGGAGAATCAAGGGGGGTATACAGTAACCGATAAGCATAATCTTCACCATAGCGATGCGGAATATCCGCAAGTTTCATACCAATAAGCTCTTCTGGAAAGAATTCACAAAGCGCATCAGTTTCTTGTATTGAACAAGATTTATATGTTGAGCGGAGGGCTTTGGCAGTTTCAAGTGCCCGGCGTTGCGGTGAGGTATAAATATTTTGCCACGGAAGTTTCCCTAATATTCGTCTACCAATTTCTTCAGCCTGTTTGATTGAAGTGGCATCAAGGGCGATCACATTATCTTCAGGACAGTAATCTAAATGGTCAAGCGAGATAATTTTCCCATGTCTGATCCACAGTATCTTTAACGGGGGGATGGGGCCATTGTAGTATATGCGTCCATCTACTTGATGGCTTGAAAGCCCATGAGATTGCCAAAAAAAGTTGGCATTTTTTCCTGCATCTGTCTCCAGATGAACATATGTGGCACCGTGGCGACGTCCCCATTGCAACATGGCATGCCATAACCCATAACCCAGCTTCTGGCGCTGGTATTCATCCCTGATATAAAATTCAGCAATATTCAGGGTCACTTTTTCTTCCCGTTCAAGATACACATTGGCTAATCCCGCTAATTGTCCGGCAGTTAGCAACAAAAACAGCCCCCTGTCACCTTGTAGGATGCGTTGTTCAAGGATAGTATGGTTTTCCTTTGCAATAGCCTCTTCTGACTGATCCCCAAAGACTTCTGGCCAATGGCGTTGAAAATATTCTCCATAAAGATGAAGAAATGAATTCCACAAGGGAGATTGAGGGGTAACTTGTTTGAGTTCTAACATTTTACTGACTCCATTCAACTCTTGGTGAATTAAACATCAACATAACTTTTTCACACCATTGATGATAATTTAAGCTGGCATGCTCTTTTTCTTGTCGAGGTTTGGCAAGTAACGGCTGAACCATTCCCTGATGTTTAAGTAATGTTTGCAGGGAGGGAGAACATTTCTCCCAATTTAATACAGTACGATAGGGGCTTGATTGGTAAGAAGCGTACAGTGAGACATTGTGGATATCATCTTCAATAAAGTGAGATTGTAGGTGCTCTTTCAATGCCGCGAATTTTTCTTCGGCTGCGGTGTAAAAAGTAGTAAAAATATTTCTGACAGAAGAGGGAATATGCTCTCTGTTTGTTAGGCGAAGGCGCAATGCTCCACCAGTACGGATAAGTTTATTGCCGTTGAAAGAATAATAAGCGGCATGAACATGCAGGAGTTCCTGTAAACAATCTTTCTTTCCATAACCCTGAGAAAGATCCAGAAATACATGAATATTGGGGTTGTTTTGCATTTCTCGCAAAAATTCCATGCAGCCTGGATCGATATAACCTAAAGGATGAGCGAGAAGTATGGCACATGGTTGTGGAAGAGAGTTTAGCATTGCCATCGTAGCCTGGATATCCGCTTGCAAAATCATGCTGGCTTGCTTTGGTGGTAAAACAGGATAGAAGAGTGGTTGCCAATTGGCTGCGTAAACAGATTCAACCATGCTTTGACATATCCACTCTGGCATCAGGCAATAGCCCTGAGTCGCCACGGCTTGTAGATCTTCGCGGAAAAAGTCTCGTACTGAACAGCCATAATTCATGACATCTTGCTGAGACGGTATACCTTGCAAAGAGAGTAGATTGCGGTGAGATATCATGGTGTGATCCTGAGATGAAGACGCTCAATATATTCATTGGCTAACTGGTCATAGAATTCATTTTCTCTGCCCCATAGATCAAGTTGAAGGCCAGTATAAGGGCAATAGAGCGTTTCCAGATGACTAATCAGACAATTGATTCCCATTAATTTTTCTCTACCCAGATAGCTACAACCCCATTTAGCGGCATACCATTGACCCGCACCGTTCTTTATCATCAATGACCAGGCACCAGGAGTTCCGTTATCGTCATAAGTGACTGCCAGATGATATTGGTTACTTTTGGATAACAGGCCGGGGAGATATTGGAGGTCCTCACGGCTCAGGCTGCGCATATCACTCTGTTGAATGGTTTTCCAGCCTTTTGTGTCTACATACAGCGCATCTTGCCACAATTGCTCAGTTTGACTCGATGTACTGTAACGGGTGACGGTATGGTGAGTGCGTGCTTTCTTAAGACTGCGTTTTAATCGTGTTGAGTGCTGGATCAGAAAGTCAGCGACTGTTGTTTTAGGAGGTACGTTGACAATAGGGGCTGACCATTTGCTCTCTTCATGACATTGTAAACCCTGCTGTTGTGCTAAATCATGCAGGTAGAAATAGGCGCGGGATTTTGCGTTCAGATACTTAAATAAAACAGGTTGCAGCTTTAAAAAAGAGAGTAATGCTTTTTCTTCTTGGGCCGTAAAAGTGAAATCGAAGAAAGTATTGCTTTGCCACTGTTGCTGACCTTCTTGCCAAACCAGATCAACATGCTCAAAACGCCGGAGTTCAGGGTAACGTAATGCTGTTCCTAAACGCCATAAATGAGATGTGGTTGGATTGGTAAAAAAAGCTATTGGTGCAGATTGTTGCATAATTGCCTGGCTTATCAGTGCGACAATACTGTCTGGAGAATATTTCGCGCTATCAAGCAAAGTTTCATGAGGTACATTGTAATCCCATAAACTATCCTGGGCGACTTCTCTGATACGGGAGGCTGGCAAACGATCTTCTAAAGCTCGCTCCTGATTACGGATAATCAGTGTTGGTTCCTGCGCAACGAGCCGATAATGCAGAATTCGAACACCTTTTCGCGTAAATAGGGAATGGATAGCGTCAATTTCTTCAGGATAAATGAATACGCCATCCAGAATGATCAAGTCACTGCCCGCATCAAGGCAATCATCAGCAACCTTTAACAACCGCAAGGTATCTTCCATGATGATTTTTGGCGTAAGGTGTGTTCTTGGTTCAACAAAATGATGAAAAGTATCCCATGGTAAATAGGAGACGGTGAGTCCCTGCGCCAGCATAACATCTTTCAAGCGGTTGCATGTTGTGGATTTACCACTTGCCGGTGTTCCTCTAATGACAACAACAGTTTTATGCTTCATTGCCTAATACCTTTAATTGCCAGCCTCGCATGATATCTACAATAGAATGCTGATTAAAGACGGTCTGATAATAATCGTCATGACCAATTTTAGCGGCACGATGCATAATCTGTTTTGCGGTAAGACGTAACTCGATTTTATGATTGCCATTGCCCAAACACATTTCCTTACCTTGTGTGTTTGGTGGCGGGGTGTAAAGCAATATATTGCAATTCTGCCCAATGGCATGATAGTAAATCTGGATTGCTTTTTGTTGCGTGGTATTTTCCACAAACAGCGTTTGCTCTGGAGAAATTTCAAGTGCTGTGCTGAGGAATTCGGGGGTATAAAGGGTAATGTTGCGGTAATACACATCCAACATCATCTGTTCTTCATCTGTTCCCTGCGGATAAGTAGCATCCGGTTTTTTGGCGTAGAGACCATATAGCATTGAGGTTGGCAACACCGTCTTGATGTGAGGAACCAATTGATCAATATGCTGGCGGATCTTATCTTCGGAGGTATCCACCCAATAGATTGGGGGTAAAGGGATGTTAAGCTGCTCCAAAGTATAAACAATGCCGGCTTCTAACCATTCTCTCATTGTTTTGTGGTTAGCTTGTTGAGGATCAAAATGCAACAAGTCGGCCATCATGATTGCTTCATGGGATTGAAAATAGAGATAAACAGGGGAATTGTGCTGTGAAGCGATAATTGCTGGCAACACAGAATCGATCAAATCTTGTAGTGAAAGTCGGGCAGGTACACCTTTTGCGTAACAGATACAAGAGCCTCCCAACACATATTGGACAGGCTGATTTTTCCCGCTGAGCTGAGTGAAAAAGTTCTTGTCTGATATCATGATAGGTTCCCTTCCATAGCCCACTGTAAAACATTTTCGTAAGTCGCATTATCAATAGGTACAGGGAGGCAAATGCGGTCACTCACGATGACTTTATGTTTTTCTAATGCTGATGCAGGGAATGGACTGTCTTGCAGAGCCCAAGGGAAATGGTCAGAGTAGGGAGAAAGCTGATTTTTTATAATCGGATGGTTAGCCAGATCCCAGGCTTGCCAATCATATAGTAGGGTTGAATTGAAGCGATCTTTGGGCAATTTGCTGCGTTTTAACCAGACAGAAACGGGTATCGTACCCTCCGGGCGTGGGGTGATCCAATCTATGGGTAAATGTTGCAGGATTGTTTGATAACGCTCTATTAATAAGGCACGAAACTGTTCAATATTTTCCAGTTGGTTAATCAGTAATGCAGCTTGTATTTCATTGAATTTATTATTGTCACCAAAACCAATACTATTGCTCCAATCTGGATAGCCTTCTGCTGTACGCTCAGCACCGTGGTCAGTCATCATGCAGGCATTGGTGAACAGAGAATTATTTTTGGCAATCAGTAAACCTCCCTCACCGCTACTGATTAATTTATTGGCCTGAAAACTGAAACAGCCATATTCGCCAAATGTGCCCACAGGCTGATTTTGATATTTTACCCCCATCGCTTGTGCACAGTCTTCAATCAGGTACACATTATGTTGTTGGCAAATTTGGGCGATTTCAGCAATTGAAGCAGCAGTGCCTTCCAAATGAACGGCAATGACTGCCAGAGGTTTGGTATCCATTTGATTTAACGTCTTGTTTAATTCCTCTGGACACATCATGCCATTGTCATCGACATCAACGAGAACAGGGATTAATCCACAACTGAGCACGGCATTGGCAGTAGCAATAAATGAAATGGAAGGAATGAGTACCCATTGCCCTATTTTGGGCCTAAGTCCAAGCAAAGCCGCTTTGAGCGCGACAGTACCATTTGTCAGTAGGATGGCATGTTGGGTATGCAGAATATTTTGTAACAGCCTTTCTGCCTGACAGCAATATTGGCTCTCTGTGGCATATCTAAATACCGCTTTATTATCAAGAACGGTTTGCAAGCGGTATTGTATATTATCAGCAATCTTGGTATTACCGAGGTAAGGTCTAAGATATGACATAGTATAATCCTAATAATCAATATTTTTATTAATATCACCTGTGCCAATGATGAACCGGAGCAGGTACTTTATTCATTTGAATTATTAAATAAACAGCTATTGCAATCAGTAAAAGTATGGAGAAACTGACCACAGGTAAAAAAGATTGTGTGGAGCCAGGAGCAATGGATACGGTGATTGCAGCTATTGGGAATGAAAAATTCATTGTGATCTGAAATAAAGAAAATAGACGACCTTGTTGCATTTCCAGTCCCTTTTGATAAATGGTCTTGGTAATTAAGATATTGAAATAAATTATTGCAATGTTATAGAGTAAATAGAAAAAGGATTTTGCATAAAAAATTTGCAGCTGAAAAAACAGAATACCAAATATAAACAGACCAATAAATATTGAAATGGGATAACGTTGGATACGATTATCAACGCTTGTTTTATTGAGTAATGTTGTACAGAGAATGGGTATCAGGGCACTGAGTAAATAGAATAGGGTGACCAATCCATAACTTTCATTCGCCAAACTTTCCATAACAACAACAGGGAGTGCCACCATCAAAAACGCATTGGCAAAAATTGTGAAGACAATAGCAATGGCAAATATCTTATAATAGCGCTGTTGAAACACAGAACGTAACCCAACGGATAACTGAGATTTTTGCTCTGCTGTACGTTTTATTTGCATTTTTATCATAAGATAGCAGACATAAAAATAAGGCAGCAGAGAGAATAACTTGATAGTCACAATCGTATCTATTCCTTGAGTAATCCCCAGTAAGGCACCAAATCCAGGGCCAAGAGCTGAAATAAGCGATGTAGCAATAACAATATAGAGAGAGACATTCAAATGCTTACCACCTTGTTGCTTTGTCCAGTCATTAAGTTCATGCCAGGCAACACGAGACCATGGAATTTCATAGGCAAAAAGAAATTCCAATAATGAAATAAACAAAAGCAACATAATAGGGGGGAATGTTATTTTGCTCAATAGCAATATTAATAATAACAGTGTGCTAAAGATTTCAATCAACAATATAATAATACGAAAGCTCCAAATATCTGTTGAGTAATCAATTTTATAGCCCCATAACAAAGCGCCAATAGATGTGAATAAAAATATGACACCCATATTGGCATAATAGTATGTTGCTGGCATATTATCAGATAATAATATATAGGGATATCCGACGGCAAGAATACTTGATCCAACACCATTAATAAATAAAGAAATAAGAAACAAATATCTTATCATCGTATTAATCTTGTTTTATGGTTGTGTAATGGAATTTAGCGTTGTAATGGTTTAAATATTTCAAACACTCATGTTCATTTTTAGCGGAGCAAATAATATACCCCATTTTTTCAGTGTAATGGGTGTTGGAAAAATAACTACCCGTTTTGGCATATTGCTCCCATTCAATCACATGCTCATCAATAATTTCTTCTATAGGAGTTATGGATTTTACTTTTCCAATCGGTGGGTTAAAAATGATCATGCCAATGCAATTGAGATCAGCATTCTCTATGGAGAAAGAAGGCTCTTTGCAAACCGAAGCAGGGGAAATTAATGCATTGATAAAGACATCAAAGGCATGCTTACTATAGGCTTGCGCATGAAGGTCGAATAGTCTGAGTCCTGGTGGACGTGATGCGGTTTCGCAAAGTATGAGATTGTCGGTATTTTCTTCAATGAAGATTTCAGTATGAGTAAAACCGTATTCGAGATTGAATGCTTGCAATACCCGTCGATTAAATTCAAACAGCCTGTGGCTATCAGGAGAATTTGGCAGCATGGTGTGCCATATAAAATGACTGGGTTTGGGTTGATCGGAAGAAAGTAATGAACAGGCGTAAGCTCCGATGCCTTGATAGATAACCTTATGTTGGAATACTGCTGCATCAACATGCAGTAATTTACCCTGGATTTTTTCTTCCACTAGATACTCTTCAGGTGCATCAAGTTCCTGTAATGCATGAAACAAGGAAGTGCGGTCTGGATGCTCGGTAACTCCCATCGATCCCCAAAATGAACGTGGCTTTACAATAAAACCGACCTGATTGCCTTTGTGCTTGGCAGAATTCTCAACGGATTCAGTAAAGACCTCGAAATGTTCAGGTGAGGTTAGTATTTCTGATGCCAGCGTGAATTTGGGACAAAATAGCCCTCGTTCATTGGCAGTATTCCGCATTATCCATTTATCTCTAAATGACTGGGCTACATCAATTATGTGGGTATCTTGGTTAATATGGGTTGCGATGGTAGCCATCAATTCAACATGAAGCTCAGAAAAAGCCATAAAGTAATCGATGTGAATTGGAGCTGTGATAATTGATAGTGTGTCTTTGACCTGTTTTAGTGCTTCTATTATTTTTTTACAGGCGTGGTTAGCTAACGGATCATCAACCACTATATATGCTAATGCTAAAGAGCAATCCGTTGAGTCCAGCCATTTTTTCTTGATCAACAGAATAAGATTTAAATGATATTGATAGCAGAGTTGAACAAAACGTTCACTATCTTTGATATCTGGCATACAGAAGATAGTCGGCTTCCCGTAATGAAAACTAGCCTGATTATTGATATGTATTTCTAGAGACATAGTTTTACCTTAATCTATTGGCAGGATCACAGCCTTTAATACAGTTACAAGTGATTACGGGATACATTTTTTTACGGAAGAGTGAGAATTTATCACCATGCCAAATATCGTGTAATGAACTTTCCAAGACATTCCCCATAATATATTGCTCAGGGTTTGGTCGATACATCGTGGTATCGCAAGGGTAGACATTTCCTGTTACGGCATCAATAAATAGTGTTGTCAATGGAATGGCACATGCTTTTTTGCCAGACGCGTTATAATGTCCCATTTCAGCGCGGCAATAATCCTCCTCATTGCGGCCGAAAATTTCATAATTGGCATCCATAAATAGATGGCGTGAAATCTGTTTACTTTCCAGTAGAGTATTTATTTTCTGCATAAATAACTTAATTTGCGCAGTATTTAAAAACAGCAAAGGATAATCTTTAATCGGAATAAGATTAACACCATCAACGCTCAGTTCGGCCATTTTAAGCAGGAATTTATCGATAGTGTCATAATTTAATGAAGTAACAACATGATTGACGACAATAATAGAGCCGGGTATTTCCTGCTTAATATATTCCATAGCATCATAAAGATTGTTTGTTAACCAACGAATGCCTCGTGACTCGCCATTTTTTTGGGGATCTACATGATCAATTGAGATATAAAATTTTCTGACAAGATGGCTCTTGTTTTGTACACGATTGAAGATCTTTTTTGATAAAGCAGTTCCATTGGTTGTAATGGAGATTGGTGTATTTTTGTTACAATCCAGAATCGCCAGAAAATCTTTTGATAAAAAAGCTTCTCCTCCATGAATATTGACTTCCTGTGGTGAGAGGGCCTCTAACTCTTGCCAAAGTCTAATCATGTCTATTTGTTTGTGTGCATCAATCTGAGCGGTTTGCCACACATCGCAAAATTCGCAACGTGCATTACAAATATTATTTATGCGTATAAATGCATAATTAAGTTTAGGGGTGGCAAAAAGCTTTTCCGGATCCAGACCAATAGGGTATTTAGCAATGGCAATAGTCTCTTCCATATTATTTTCCATTTGTTTATAGATTCAAAAGTGATAATTATTACTATCAATAAAAGGTAAAATAAATATAATTGATTGTTGTTTTTTTAGAGATTTGAGACTTTACAGAAGTTTCGCATATAATCAATATCAAAAACGAATGCTTATGATATTAATATTTGTAAGTATCAATTTTTATTAAAATTGATGGGATATTTATTTATATAATTTATTTGATGGTGGTTTTTTAATAGTGTTTATTAAATTATTGGGAAGCAATCATTTCATTTCCAAGGGCAGCATTGCCCCTGGAAATGACTTATTAATGTGGTTCTTGATCACTAATTTGTTTTTTTAAACAAACAATTTCTGGTAATAGTTCAATGAGTAATCCTATTTGCTGTAGTATAAGCTGGACTTTACTGTTACTTTCAGAAGGTGTCAGATTAATTTTTTCTAACAAATTATTTACCGAGGCTTGCAATGTAGCATCATTTATCTGGCCTTGTTCTAATGTGGATTCAACATAACAGATTGAATTATTAAGAATGTCTAAAATTGCCGGATCGTTAAGTTTATCTCGATGAGCACCTAATGCAGAAATATAACTTAACATGGTGTGATTAAGGCAAAGTAGACGGAAAGCGGCTTCTTGGGAGATACGATAATCTTTGGGTTCCGATGCCATATTTGAAATCACTGATGCCAGTTCAGCATCATAATTGTGAGCTTCACGACGGGCGGCCCGATAATTCAGACTATTGCTTTTGCCTTGGTGATATTGGGTTAAAATTGCGCTAAGGTAGCGGCAATTAGCTCCCATTGTGCGGGTAATTACTTGAGGCAATTGACGGAATTTCCAATCTGGCCAGATGAAACTGACGGCAAGTAGAGCAATACTACAACCTATTAATGTATCAATGATTCTTGGCAGCGCTACTTCAAATCCTTCGCCTAATAAATTGAAACTCAGTAATACCAGCAAAGTGATAAAGATCGTTGCATGTGCATATTGGCTATTACGAAAGGCAAAGAACAGCATGCCAGAAATAACAATCAATACTAATTGACCTTCAATAGAAGGAACAAAATAGAGAATAGGCAGGCCAATTAGAATCCCCGCCAGTGTACCAATCACACGTAAAGCCAGACGGCGGCGAGTGGCGCTATAATTTGGCTGGCAGACAAATAAACTGGTTAGCAAGATCCAATATCCACGCTGTAAATCAAATAGCTGAATAATGGCATAACCAGTACACAGCAAAATGGACATACGAATAGCATGGCGAAATAGGGCAGATTGTGGTGTCAGGTGGCTTCTGATCCTAAACCATATATCATGCCAGCCAGTTAAAGCCTCCTCGGATAACTGTGTTTCTTCTTGTTTATCTTTTAGAGAGGTATTCTGAGAAAGAAGATATTGATCTGAGCCCAGCCCGGCTAATTGGGCGTCAATGGCACGTAAATTTTTCAACAAATTATCAAATGCCATAATCTTAGTGTCAGTACCTTGCTGATTTCTTAAACGCTCAATAGAACTTTCAAGGTAGCTGAATGCACTTTCAAACCGCAGGTTATGTTGATATTGCTTACGCAGGATAATAGATTGTGCAACCTGTTCACATGCCCGCGCTTGCATGGAAAGCAACCTCTGGACGCGGAACATAACATCACTGTGGCGAAACACTTCTCTTATTTTTTGATATTGAACATGGGATGAACTGGCGCGTTCATGGATATCCTGAGCTACAAAATAATAATGCAATGTATGGCGAGTACCTCGTTGTCCCCTGTCTCCCTTCAAACGACTTAACAAAGAACTTTTAGCCTGATTGAGCATTGCGACTAATGCACTGTTCGCCATGGCAACATCAAACACAGACTGTTTATATTCTTCAGCCTCACTGTCGGGATCAAAAAGGCTGGTTTTAGCATAGAGATATACTGAAAGTTGCTGATAACAGCGTGCTAAATTTTCTTGCAAGGGGCGAATAGGAAATAATAAATGGCCTGTTAATGTCAGCAAATTATACCAGATTGCTCCGGTGAGCAGTAACAAAGGCTGTTGATACCAGAGAGGAAAGATTGACGAACCGAGCATAGTATAAATAGCAATCAGTAAAGCACCAAAAGCGATGGTGGCGTAACGTTGTCCCAGTGCACCAAGCAGGATAAAGCCACAAGTGGATATTGCCAAACCAAGCATAAAAAGCCATGGATAAGGAAACAGCAGTGTAATAGAAGTCGAAGCAACAAAGAAAGAAATTAAGGTAATAGTGAGGTTACGTAATCGCCCAACCAAGCGGTCATCCAAGTCAGTTAATGCTGCCGCAACGACACCCAACAGCAGTGGAATTGTTATTTTGAGTTCTTCCCCTAATAGCCAGGGGATGAGAGTGGTTCCTGTCAGAGCAATGAATATACGGATATAATAGAGAGTGTGACTGTTATACAGAAAATGGCGGGAGCTGGATAAAACCGTTAGCACAAAATACTCCTAACAACATTTACGTGATGAAGTAGTTCAACAATTTTCAGGTACGGTGCCACGACAATGGAACTAAAATCAACGCAAATCGGCCAACGCCTCGCTCAGCACCCTTATAATCGGGTACGTCTACTGAATGCTGGCATTGAAGTGAGCGGTGACAAGCACCAGTACCTTATTCCATTTAATCAATTAATTAGTATTCAGTGTAAGCGAGGGATTGTTTGGGGGGAACTGGAATTTGAATTGTCAGAAGGAAAAGTGGTTCGTTTGCATGGTACTGAGTGGCAGCAAACACAACGTTTTTACCATTATCTATTAAAAGAATGGCAAAAATGGAGCGTCGACATGAGTGATGTCAGTGCTGATGTTCTGGCAGCTCAAATAAATGAAATAATTAAAATCAAACAACAGAATCGTTGGCTGAAAACTGCTGATTTGGCTTCCGTACAGCAACAAATCCAAGAAACATTTCAGGCTTTACCCTTGCCATTACAACGAGTCGTACAATTTGAAAATTGTCACGACAATTATAAGATTTGTCTGGATTGGTTAGAGGAGGGTGAAAAGATAATCCAAACGCTGAACCGGCAATGGGTTAATCACATGCTGGTGCAATATGAGCAATTTTTCCAGACAATAGAAACGTCGCCACTTGATCATTCTCAGTGTCAGGCAATTATTAATGGTGAACAAAATATTCTGGTATTAGCGGGGGCGGGCAGTGGAAAAACATCTGTTTTAGTTGCGCGTGCAGGATGGTTATTGTTACGTCAACAAGCACTTCCTGAGCAAATTTTGTTGTTGGCTTTCAATTGCCCGGCTGCTGATGAAATAAATGAACGTATTCAGACTCGTTTGGGAACTCAGGAAATAAAAGCAAAAACATTTTATACCCTGGCATTGCATATTATTCAGCAAGGTAGCAATAAGTCACCCAAAATTAGCGAGCTGGAAATTGATGCCCAAAAACGCCGTGATTTTCTCATGCAAGAATGGCAAAAACAGTGTGGAGAAAAAAAAGCACAAGCTAAAGGTTGGCGAGAATGGTTGAATGAAGAATTGGATTGGCAATTGCCGGAAGGTGAATATTGGCATGATAGGTCATTGACGGCTCGCTTATCCGTTCGCTTAGAACGTTGGCTGGAATTAATGCGTATGCATGGTAGCAGTCAAAAAGAGATGATTGAACAGGCTCCTGTTGCTTATATTGATGTATTTCAGAAACGTCTACGACTTATGGCACCTTTGCTGAAAGCTTGGAAATTGGCATTGAAATCTGAAGGGGCAGTCGACTTTTCTGGTTTGATCCATCAGGCGGTGAATATTTTACAGAAAGGTCGATTTATCAGCCCGTGGAAACATATTCTGGTGGACGAATTTCAGGATATTTCCCCCTTGGGGATCAAATTATTAACGGTATTGAAGGCACAAAATAAGCAAAGTCATTTATTTGTTGTGGGAGATGATTGGCAGTCAATCTATCGCTTTAGTGGCACTGAATTATCGTTAACGACAGCATTTTCAACCTATTTTGGTAAAGGGGCTGAATGTGCATTGGATATGGCGTATCGCTTTAATGGCCGTATTGGGGAGATTGCCAATCAATTTGTGCAACAAAATCCTTATCAATTAAAGAAGGGTCTCACTAGCCTGACAAAAGGCAATAAAAAATCGGTTGTGATTTTACCGGAAGAGCAGCTAGAGGCATTGCTTAATAAAATGAGTGGTTATGTTACTAAGCAGGAAACCATCATATTATTGGCACGCTATCACTATCTCAAACCCGAATTATTGAAAAAAGCGCCGACTCGCTGGCCAAATTTGAAGATTGAATTTATGACAATTCATGCGGCTAAAGGACAGCAAGCGGATTATGTCATTATATTGGGATTGCAACAGGGCAAAGACAGTTTTCCGGCACCAGAGAGGGAAACTGTGATGGAACAAGTTTTATTGCCACAACCTGAAAATTTCCCTGATGCGGAAGAACGTCGTCTTTTATACGTTGCATTGACGCGAGCAAAGAAGCAGGTTTGGTTAATGCAGGAACTGAAAAACCCATCCGTTTTCATTCAGCAACTGGCACGATTGGGCGTACCGATTCAGCGTAAGCCGTAAATTTTTCCCTGATGACTGTTGAAGTTATTTGAATCTCTCATTGAGATAGTGCTGATAATCTGGCACACGAATATTAACATCTTTAGAAAAAAGTACTGAGTTGATAAGAAAATCGGCAGTTGAGCAGTTTGTTGCAACAGGAATATTCCAAACCGTTGCCACGCGTAGCAGAGCTTTAACATCAGGATCATGAGGAACGGCGTTCAAAGGATCCCAAAAGAAAATTAAGACATCTATTTTGCCTTCCGAAATCAGCGCACCGATTTGTTGGTCACCTCCCATTGGCCCACTCAACATACTCGTTACAGACAATCCTGTTTTCTGCTGAATTAAATGCCCCGTCGTTCCTGTCGCATATAAAGTATGTTTTGCTAACAAAGCCTTGTGGGTATTAACCCAGGCCAGCAGGGAATTTTTACAATGATCGTGTGCGACAAGAGCAATCTTTTTCGATTCAGGTAAGGTGCGAACAATTGATTCCATAGAGATACCTTTATATGAATAAATTATTTATCATGAATACTGTAGCAGATAAACCAAATGAAAAATGCTGTGGAGAAGATGGGGGGAGAAAATGAGTGATCAACATATAGCGAATATACTGGGAAAGGTAAAAATCATCGCGTTAGTCGGAGCGAGTGAGAAAACAGATCGTCCAAGTTATAAGGTTATGGAATACTTACTGAATCAGGGATATCAAGTTATTCCTGTCAGCCCTAAATTGGCAGGACGGACTTTATTGAACCAACCTGTTGTGGGGCAATTATCTGATATTAAACAACCCATCGATATGGTTGATGTATTTCGCAACGCAGAAGTCGTTTATGGCGTTGTGGAGGAAGCAATCGCTATTGGCGCTAAAGTCCTTTGGTTACAAAAAGGCGTTATCAATGAAGAAGCAAAATTATTGGCAGAAAATGAAGGGTTAGATGTTGTGATGGATCGTTGCCCAAAAATTGAAATCCCGCGGTTGGGGATGGAAAAATGAATAAGGCAGTGATTGGTTCATTATTCACCACCTTAGTGTTATGATTTAGATAATGGTAGATTTAGATAATGGTAATAAAAACATTTAATTTCGTAGTCGTGGCGCTTGTAATTGACTGCGGATAGATTCGGCTAACTCATCCAGAGAAGATTGTTCTGGATGTTCATCTGATGTTTCGTAAGTCAATTGGGCTTCTGCCAAATAAGTATGGATAGGTTGACCATCATCATCTTCCATCACAACGTGATACCACGGCGCTGAACGTAAGGTAGCATTAGATGCAATGTCATTTTCCTGCGGCTGTTCTAAAGAATATTCAGCATCAATATCTACAATAACACCCAAGTAACCCAGCAATCTATGTCGTACTTGCTGGCCGATACCGAATTTGCTGGCAATCATCATAGCCACCTCCAAAGAAACCTTGCAATGACTCTTATATAAGGGCGGTAAGGTAAATTTCAAGCTCACACCCGGTAACGGTAGCCGGAATTTTGCATGATTTTTGAAATCAAGATGGCATGTGACCGACATTTCATAATTTCAGATTAGCTGTTGCGTATATAAAATACAATAACAAAAGTGGGTTTAATGTTTCAAAGTTCTTACCATCTTGTCTGGGAGGAATATAACGATGACTAGATGCAGCATGACTATTTATGTTTATGGCAGGGTACAGGGAGTTGGATTCCGTTATCACACCTACCGCTGGGCAAAGAAAAATAAGCTGGCGGGATATGTCCGTAATATGAATGATGGAAGTGTGAAGATCGTCGCTTGTGGCAATGATGCACAAATCAAAATGTTAATACATTGGCTAGAGCAGGGTGGGCCTTTGGGTGCCAAAATAGAAAATTTTCAATCTCAATTTTGTGAAGCAGAAGAGATGAGTGATTTTAGCATCCGTCATTAGTGACGGATGAATAAATCAGATACATTTGACTGGCTTGGGAAGGCCTGCAATTTTTGTTGCTTGTTTTGCAGGCCCTTTAGGAAACAGGCGATAGAGGTAACGGCTATTCCCTTTCTCCTCACCATATTTTTGGGCGATCGCTTTGACTAGCATACGAATAGCGGGTGAAGTATTAAATTCTTCATAGAACTCACGTACAAAACGGATAACTTCCCAGTGCTGTTCGGTTAGAGCGATGGCTTCCTGCTCGGCAATGATAGGAGCCATGGCTTCTTGCCAATCACGGTAGTTTTTTAGATAACCTTGTGCATCAGTTGCGATCTCGCGATCTTCAAATACCAACATAACTTTTTACCATCTAATAACGATGGTTGCAATTTAGCAAAAATCACCACTATCCCCAAGAAAGATTACCCAACATGTCGACTAAATAGACTAACAGACAGTGTTATGAATAAATTAACGGCAGTTGAACAGATAAATACTTTACATTGGGAACTGTGATGTTATAGTGCTCGGCATCGCGGAGGGGTGGCCGAGCGGCTGAAGGCAGCGGTCTTGAAAACCGCCGATGGGAAACCATCCGAGAGTTCGAATCTCTCCTCCTCCGCCATCTACACTTCTAGCAGCATCTCTTAAAGTCTACTTTCCTCAGTAAAATCAACGAAAACTTCAATATCTAACTCTCCCAAGGTCTAGCGTCGTCTTCCTAAATCTATGCAATTTGTTGTATAGTTTTTTGTATAGAAATTCCCTCTACAATTTTCCTATACAATATTGGTGATTTATGAAGCTGACAGACATGGCAATCAAGCGTGCCAAGCCAAAAGAAAAATCATATACGCTGGCGGACGGTAACGGGCTATCTTTGTTAGTTGAAACTAATGGATCTAAAGATTGGCGCTATCGTTATCAGTTCACAGGTAAAACTAAAATGATATCGTTAGGTATCTATCCAGTTGTAACTCTCACTGAGGCAAGAGCTAAAAGAGATGAGGCTAGAAAACAGGTAGCTAACGGCATCAATCCGAGTGAAGCCAGAAAAGCGGAGAAAGTCGCATCAATTAGCCAGTCTGAGAATACATTTAAAAATATCGCTCTCGAATGGTACGAAGGTAGAAAAGATAGATGGTCTGTCGGTTATCGTGACGACATGATGGACGCATTCGAAAAAGATGTGTTTCCTTATATAGGTGATCGCCCGATTGCTGACATTAAACCAATGGAACTACTCGAAGTGCTTTCTGTTATGGAAAAACGCGGCACAACTGAGAAATTGAAGAAAGTCCGCCAGCGTTGCGGTGAAGTTTGGAAGTACGCCATTATTACTGGCAGGGCGGAGTATAATCCAGCGCCAGATTTAGCTAGTGCCTTTGTTCCTCATAAGCGTGAACACTACGCACATCTTTCAGTAAGCGAGTTACCAGAATTCCTTTCTTCTATAGATAAATATATGGGAAGCCAGATTGTTAGAGTGGCTTTACGGATTCTTATATTAATCGGAGTTCGACCAGGCGAATTAAGAAAGGCTGAGTGGTCAGAAATTAATTTTGATACTGGTATATGGGAAATTCCGGCCGAAAAAATGAAAATGCGCCGCCCTCATATAGTACCATTGTCTGAACAGGTTATTGAGTTACTGAAACAGATACACCCAATCAGCGGTAGTTATCAATATATTTTTCCTAGCCGTACTGATTATAGAAAGCATATATCTGATATGGCATTAAATACGATGATTAGGCGTATGGGTTATAGCGGTAGAGCCACAGGTCACGGCTTTAGGCACACCATGAGCACTATATTGCACGAACAAGGCTACAACACCGCATGGATTGAAACACAGCTTGCTCATGTTGATAAGAACAGCATTCGAGGAACCTACAATCACGCCCAGTATTTAGATGGTCGTAGGGAAATGCTGCAATGGTATGCCGACTACATGGAAACACTCGAACGGGGCGAAAATGTGGTACATGGCACATTTGGGAAGCGTGCTTAACTGGATGAATAGACAGCCTTAATTGTCTTTAGTAGACTATCCAAGACGTTAAAGAATCAAGCTATGCCTAGGTTGATCCCCGAAAACCCGTACACCTCTACGGGCTGGCATAGCTCCTACCAATAGAGGGCGTGAGGTGACGTGATGTCGAAAGCAACTAAAAAAGATTTATCATGGTTTAGTTTAGACAACTATGCTTTCTTAAACGATTTAACGTTGGAAGACTTGATTGAAGAACTGGAGTTACGTGCTTTCCTATTCATTCTTATAGAAGACTATGAGGACAGCGAGTATTATGAGTATGAGATAAAATTTGAAAGAATATTTAGTGGTGACCCAAATATAACCATTCCTAATCAAGAGGAGAAAGAGAATGAGGAAACAATTGACTATATAAATAGTCAAGCTCCCTCTTTAATAAATCTACATGGCGAATTACCAAGCCTTCCTTCAAGAAATGGTGTAAGTCCAATCACATTCAGTGAGCTTGCAATGTACTCTTTTGCGTCTATTGATCAGAATTTTTTCAAAATAGATGAAGAGGATACATATATAAAAACTAATGCGATGCTTTCAAGTGTGACAGGCAATCTTGATTGTTTTAATAACTTAGTACTAACATGGATTGACTTAGATGATGCTACTGATGATGAAATTATTACCAGTTTGACTCAACTCCTCCCTTTATGGAGAGATCAGCTATCACTTCCTGAGCAAGGCCATGTGTCACAAAAAAGAGTTGGTGTAAAAACGTTACAAAAACTAATTTCTAACAGGGTTCTTCCTATACTCGATTTACTTCTATGGGAGGCGATGAATGGTAAAAATGTGACGAACCCAATGATATCATTACTCGTCTTTGAGGATGATCCGAAAGATACTCAAGCTATTAAAGAGTCCATTAAGCCATTTGCTCTGGAATCAATGAGTGATAAATATACTCGCCTACTCCGCTTGTATATTAACAAGGATACTGAGTTAGGCTCGACAAGAATTGCTGACTTAATGCGTAGAGATTTGTAATCAACATTTTTCTACGAAAATTAAAATGGCAAAAATCACGATTTTTTCATGAAGTGTTTTTATCTGGAAAATAAAAACGACTAAATAAGTATAAAATTAAATTTTTTAATTACGCTTATCATAAATTTTATTTTCAATAATATCCCTCCTGTAAATCGAGCGCCGTCTATTACGATGCTTAACGGACTAATACAGGAGGCTCTACATGCCAGCAATCACAATACCTAAAGAAAACCTTATCCGTTTACCCGAAGTTCAGCGTAGAACTGGCTACGGTAAAGCGTGGATCTACAAACTCATTGCAGATAATAGATTTCCAAAGCAAGTCAAAATCGGCACTCGCTCAGTCGCTTTCGTTGAGTCAGAAATTGATGACTGGATATCACAACGTATAGCTGAGTCTCGCAGCGAGGTGAAGTAATGACAAAATTTATATTACCCACCGACGAACAGCGGAAATATATTCTTTCTGCCTATGGCGAAAGTGAAAGGCGAATAAGAGAAAGAGAACGAGAAAGAATATCCGGCATTTCTCGTAGCTATTGCCATAAATTAGAGGGATTAGGTTTATTTCCACCTCGTTGTCATTTTGGGCGTAATTCCTGCGCATGGTTATTAAGCGATATTCTATGGTGGGTACGTAACCCGCCAACAGTAGAGAACGTAAATAACCCCTATAGCCGAAAATCAAATTAATTAAGACAGGGTAAAAATATGACATCTAAAAATGCGGCCTTAATTGGTCAGGGACTCGCTCACTCTGAAAGCAGCCCAGAACCTATTTTGAATATCGACTCAGCGGATATCTCGTTTATTAAATTTGAGGGCGTACAGGTTCGAATTTTCAAAAATAACAATGAGCCGTGGTTTATTGCTGCTGATGTGTGCAAGGCGTTAGAAATATCTAACGTCACCAATTCTATGAAAGCATTAGATGATGATGAAAATACCCTATGTTCAATAAAGGGTATTACTGATGCTGGGAACCCTATTTTTAATGCCATTTCAGAGTCTGGTTTTTACAAACTAATCACTCGTAGCCGCAAGGCCACCAAGCAAGGAACGTTTGCCCACAGATTCGCTAATTGGGTATTCCGTGAGGTTATCCCGTCTATCCGCAAAACGGGTTCTTATGGTGTGCCATTTGCTGCGCTGAACGACTTCACCCGGCGACAGAATGAATACAAAGCAATTGCGTCTCAACGTGGGCGCGATCTTCAATCATGCAAAGGAGAACTAGCCAGCTTAAATAAAGAAGGACGGGAACTGTGGAGAACATACCAGCCTGACCTTTTGGAAGAGGCAGAGTGATGATCATTGTTAACTGCATAGACTCCTTGATGTTAAGGAGTCCTATTACCGTAGTCCTCAGTTTGGGAGGCTACCCGATAATTTCGGGGTGGTTACTTAACTTATTGATATCTAATCAAGCTGCAAATATGCAGTCTGGTCATAATATGCGCGTATCTTTTAGCGACGCCCAAACTTTGCGACTGTCATTGAGTCAGTCACAAAAAGAAAAGGATAGCACGGCGAATGCTACCCTTTGGGATCACGCGTCTTTGCGTCATGAGATAAATCAATTAGTTAACTACTATGATTATTTCGGGTCAGTCAACCAAGTGAAAGATATTCACTCAGTTAACCACCGGACTTATTGTCGGTCGGTTAGTTATTGTTCAATGCCGCGAGATTGCAACTCTTTACGGATAATTCTCTTTATCCATGCAGATATAGATTCATCACCATCAATTTTCATCGCTTCCCTCATAGCTTGTTCTAATTGTGGCTCAACTCTGAATGCAATTTGTTTATTACCTCTCGGCAAATTTGTGTTTGACATATGTAATACTCAGGGTGTATGTTGTTTGTGTCTGACAGTGTACAACACATTTATGTCAAATGTAAAACAACAACGCCCCGAAGTGCGGCAAACACTATCGAGGCGTCTAACCAAAAACGTAAAGGAGGCTTACGCTATGGATACCCCACAGCATAACCAAACTCGCCTTAAATTTACATTCCTAATTGCATCGGGCACTCAACGGCTGGTGGATATTCACCCGATACGCCTTATCACTGTACTGGCAGACAGCGAAGTTGAAGCCCGTTTACTGGCTGGCATTTCCTCACTGATATTTGTTTCCCGTCAGGAGGTGAGCCATGCATAACCCCGCACCTCATGACTATTACACCCATAAGAACGGAGAAACCGTTCAGGTGCTGTCGATCGCCTTTAACCGCGTGACGTTTGTCCGTGAGGGCTATACCTACCCATGCATCATGCCATTAAGCCGTTTCACTAAAGAATACACCTACGCAGGGAGAGCCTGATTATGTCTGATATCTATAACCATTTGGTACGCAACAATTTTAGCGCGATGGACACTGAGGAACTGAAAGACTTACGCAAACATTCAGACGGCGCACACAGTGCAGTTATGGCGGCAATGTCAGCGATCGGTGAATTGGCTTTCTGGTCTGCTGATAATGAAAACTATGCAGATTGTCAGGCAAGGGAGGATTTACGCCGTATCGGTGAAGCCCTGATGTACCTGCCCCGAATTGCCGAAGCCCTGAATGACACAGCACAACATGCGGATTTTGAAATTCATCACCGCGAGGGGTTCCCCAAATGGTAAGTCATATTGATATCCGTTCAGTGAAAACAGCGGCGAAGGATCACTGGCAAGGTTTGTTGTCTGCTTGTGGTGTGGACGTTCCAGCAAAGGGTAAGCATGGCGCTTGCCCCATTTGCGGCGGTACTGACCGTTTTCATTTCATGGACGATCACGGTAATGGTGACTGGCATTGTCGCCAATGTGAACACCCGAACCACGGAGACGGTTTTGATTTACTGACTAAAGCTAAAGGTATCACGGTAATTGAAGCGGCTAAGCTGGCTGCTGATGCGCTGTTACTTCCCTTGCCTGAACCTCAGCCTGCCAGAAAGGAGGCTCCAAAATCAGAGGCTCTTCCGATAGCCGAGAAAGTTAACAAGCTGGTGGCTCAAGCTGCTGCCGGACAATCTGATTATCTGACCAAAAAGGGGCTGCAATGCCCCGATCAGAAGCTATTGAAAGACGGTTCTTTGTTGCTGGTCACTCAGGCACTGGACGGCACAATTACCGGTGCTCAAATCATCAAGCCGAAGGGTGAAAAGCGCTTTGTCTCAGGCTCACAGAAAAAGGGGAGTTTTATCCCCTTATCACCCGTCATTGGAACACCAGACACGATCATCATTACGGAGGGCTATCCGGCTCTGTTTTGGCTGCCTTGATTTGCTATGCCCGGCGCATTGGCAGAATACAGCCAGCAATATTTACGCAAGAAAAGCAAACAGGGCATTCGTAGCAATCTGAGCCTGAATCTCGATACTGCTATCGAATGGATGCCGAAACTGACAAGGAATAGCCAGCCAGAAGAATAAATTTTTTCTGATGACAGAAATTTTTCAAAGAAATATAAAAAAGTGTTCACCACTGTTCACTCTGTAATTTAAATCAAATATATCAACTAATTATAGGGTGAACAGTTATTTTAAAACTGTTCACAACTATTCATCACTGTTCACCTTTTTTCGTATTTGGGGTGAACGGTTGGGTGAAGAGTAGTGATGAGTTTAATTTCAACTCATCACCCTTTAACGGTATGAATTTAAATAAAATTATTCAAAGGCGAACAGGGTGAACAGTTTTATCCATAATTCTTTAATAGGGAGGGGGTAGGTAAAAATGTTTTCTCTGGTAGGTGTTTTTTCAGCTCTCCGAGTTATTGGGTTAATGTATTAGCCCGGTAACTCGGAGAAGACGAGCGCAGCGCGTCAGTGTGGTTTTAATCTGTCGTCTTAAACAAAATGTAACACAGGTAACCATATCTATTTGTTTAATATACGATATTAATCACGATTTTTCCGCTTTATTGTCACCTATACTAGAATATATAAATAATTCTGGTATATCCTGTCCAGCGGTGTATCAAAAACATGCAATTATCATGGGCAAGATAAAGAATTTTTCAGCTAGATTGGTTTTAGAACTGGCAAAAATGATAGGAAGGGTTAAATGTGGATTAAATCATTATTTAATATACTGATAGTAATGATTTTATTTATTTTTTGTAATATAGGACTTATCTCTATTGATTTGACTACAAAAGAAGTAATAACTCTATGGACAAGTAATGAGTACACCCCATCTGAATTATCTTTTTTTATTAATGCTGCTGATTACGTAATGCTGGCTAATAATTTTTTCTTTATTTTGTGTACTGCCATGCTCTTGTTAAGAAAAAGATTCAAATACAGTTTGAAAATGATTTTTTTTATATTTTTAATTGCCATATTAAATAATGTCTTTACATTTCTCTACGTCTTAAATTTTTCGAATTTTTTTAAATTCATTAAAAATAATGACATATATTTTATATTAATATCATTTCCTATCTCAATGATTATTATTTATATCCTTGCAAGGAAGAATACATATGAACAATAGAGATATAATTAGGCAATCAAGAATCTTAGGTTGTGATATCAATTTATTGATCATGTATAATCTTTCTATTTGGAGAACATTCAAATGGCAAAGATTGATGTAACCTGCCCCGCTTGTCGTGCGTTTA
>NZ_NKHQ01000110.1:0-701 GCF_014467265.1 Xenorhabdus sp. TS4
ATACCAATAAGGGTGACGTTTTGCATGATGGACTCTCCAGAAAAAATACTCTATAAAGAGTATGGTTCACAAGGTGGGGAAGACCATCTCATTAACTCCTGTAGCCTGCAAGGGAGTGCATCACAATGCGGTACATCTGCGCACTTTTGGAAGCAGATATCATCAGACCAATAACCCACGGTTGGTGATGAAAGTTTCCCGGTCTCACAGTGAAACCGGCTGACCACACAATAGGACAGAACATTCCTGTCTTACGCTGATCGATACCGTTTTCATCGGTACAGCATTCATCCACATTGTGCATTTATCACGATAAACGTCCCGAAAACGGCGCGGTGTCACTTGTGTTAAAGCGCAGCGATGACCAAGTGACGCCGCAAAGCGGCCAACGTCCAGAGCACGTAGAGCCTGACTTTACGGCCGATTTGAACCCCGCATTACTCAGTGAAACCACGTAAAACAGACTATTAACCACCCTGTTGTCTGATGGATAAACGATTGTCCTATCGGATTTTCAACCCACTGCCTGATTGCAGGCTGATGCAGTAAAAATTAAGGAGAAATTCATCACGTCAAGATAATGAGGCGTTCATCCTGAATAAATCAGGCACTGAACGGGGAGCATGTCATCGCTGTGCTGAGCACGTCGCGAGCTCCTGCAATAACTCAACACAATCCCGCCCTGCTACACATTGTCTGAC
>NZ_NKHQ01000111.1:0-740 GCF_014467265.1 Xenorhabdus sp. TS4
CACCCCACAGGGAGGAGTTATCAGCCCGGTGCTGGCAAATCTGTTCCTGCATTATGTGTTCGACAAGTGGATGCAAAAGCATCATCCCCGGCTGAAGTGGTGTCGTTATGCCGATGATGGTCTGGTTCACTGTCAGAATGAAGCTCAGGCCAGAGAAATACGGAAAATACTGGAGCGACGTTTCAGTGAGTGTGGACTGGAACTGCACCCGGACAAAACCCGGATTGCCTACTGCAAGGATGGGGACCGAAAGGGCAGGTATGAACACATCAGTTTCGATTTCCTTGGATACACATTCAGGCCAAGATTGGTGAAGAACCGCAAAAGGAACAGCCTGTTTGTGAGTTTTATGCCAGCAGTCAGCAAAACGGCGCAAAAGGCCATGAGATTCAAAATTCGCAAGTTGAAGATCCGAATGCGGACAGAACTGAACTTAACACAGATGGCAAACTGGCTAAATCCCATGATAAGTGGATGGTTGAGCTATTATGGTCAATTTTGTCGTTCAGAGCTGTATAAGGTATTCAGGCAACTCAACAAAGCCTTAGTGCGCTGGGCCAGACGAAAGTACAAGGCACTGAGCAGGCATAAAACCCAGGCTTCAAAACTGCTTCAAAGGATTGCAAAGCAGCATCAGGGGTTGTTTGCCCATTGGCGGGCAGGAATGACAGGCACGTTTGCTTGATGGGAGCGGTATGAGTCGAGAGGCTCACGTACCGTTCTGCGAGAGGCTGCGGGGG
>NZ_NKHQ01000112.1:0-2822 GCF_014467265.1 Xenorhabdus sp. TS4
GCGTCATCAGGAATGTCGTAGCGTGCCATCATCTTTTTCCCATATTGAAAACAGTTTAGATGAGAATACTATCAATTTACATTAAGGGACACAGCCTAGTCAGATAGATGTGGGAGCTTGTTGGGATAATGCAGTTGTTGGACGTTTCTTTGGCAGTTTAAAACATGACTGGCTATTTAAAACGTCTCATGAAAATCATGAGGAGATAAAACAAGATGTTCTAGATTATCTGCATTACTACAATTTAACCGGTTACATGCTGCTAATGGTTATTTAACACTGGTAGAATATGAAAGGGTCTTCGAAAAAATGTCTGGTTTTTATTGAGCAGAACACTGACGCGCTGCGCTTGTCATCTCCGTGCTACCGGGTTAATGTATTAGCCCGGTAGCACGGAGAGCTGAAAAACACCTGCCAGAAAAAATATTTCCTCACCTGCTCCTCATTTTTCTCCTCACTTTTTATTTTCCTCACGGCAAAAACAGGTGAGGAATTGATAATTTTTTATCCTTAAAAATCAATTGGTTTTGTGCTCCTCACTTTTTCTATATATATGTGAGAAAAGTGAGGAAAACGGTGAGCAGTAAAATCCCTCTCCTCACCGTTCCTCACTTTCTGACTCACTTTTTAATCTTCATTATTCCGGTTAATAATTGTGAGTTCCTGCCCGTGGCGGGTAATCATCCCGTCCTGTTCTAACTTGGTTAACCAACGGCTGAAATTCTTCACATTCACGCCCATCGATTTTAAATCATCACGCACAAGGGCAATGCTGCAAGGTTCTTTCAGGGCCGTGCGCGAGCGGATACACTGCCACAAGGCTGTGTGGTTATCAGTTTTATTGGCGATATGATCGATGTCTTCCTCTTCAACCGGATCACGCGGCCTGTCAATCAGCGCCAGTGACGTAATCTCTTCACCATCTTTATCGGTAAAAAGCTCCACCACGCGCATATCATAGGCTTTGGTTTCCGGTTCTTCGGCATCTTTCATTTTGGTACAGGTGATAACCAGTGAGCCGCCTTTTTTCCCTTCCCGGCTGATCTTGTATTCAACATCCAACGCGGCGCGAAGGGCAGCGTTCCCGAACAACTTTGGCAACAGAAGATAAATTGCCTGCATCCAGTGCCGCCAGAACGTTGCCTTTATAGAGTTGGTTAACCGTCAGGGCTGTGGCGTAACCTTCGGTAATGATTACCGTGTCGGGGGATGCTTCCAGTTCTGATAAAGCAATAAACGCGCCTTTCTTCTGGCTGCCGGACAGTAATTTTTTCTCACCATTGGGTTTGATGATCTGCGCACCTGTAACTTTTTTATCCAATGTTGTCAGTGCCAACACTGCCGAATTATCGGGCAACAGCCGTTGATTAGGGCAATGTAGCCCTTTTGCGGTCAGATAGGGCGATTGCCCGGTGACAGTCTGCGCCATCAGTGCCGCGACTCTTTCGGCAATGGGCTGTGTTGGATAGATAATTTCTTTGGCGGGCTTGAGTTCCGGTAAAGGTAATGCCTGCACGTTAGCAATAACTTTTGCTGCTTCAAGAATCGAGATCCCATTGGTTTTTGCGACTAAATCCAGTCCATCGCCATAGTTCGGGGTATCACACTGGCGGCAGTGCCAGTTGCCGTGATGATGGTCGTCGATAAAGTGAAAGCGGTCAGTGCCACCACAAACCGGACAGGCACCATGTTTACCTTTTGCCGGAACAGTGATACCACAAGCTGGTAGCAGGTTTTGCCACGAATACATCGCGGATGTTTTTACGGTCTGGATCAGATCAAGCGGTTTGTGGTTGCTTGTTGTTTTTTGAGCTGTAAATTCAGGGCGAGTTTGGGTATGCTGTGTATCAGCCATCGTTTTACCTCGATTAACGGTTGTTGGTTATGCGCCCTGTATGTGTTGCGAGCACTACGGGGCGTTGTGTTTTATATTCTGTTTCTTATGTCATAGTCTTTTGTCTATTATGCCGCCCGTGATTCGGCGATCCGCTGCGCAATCCAGTTATCAATTTCTGCTTCAATAAAGGCCACAGAACGTGGGCCGATTTTGACCTGCTTAGGAAATTCGCCATCGCTAATCAGTTTGTAAATCCACGCTTTGCTGTAACCCGTTCTGCGCTGCACTTCCGGCAAACGAATAAAGTTTGTCTTTGCTGTCATTGTCATATTAATTCTCCTGTTACCGAGTCCCTGAGCGCTCATCGTGGACGTTGTTTGATGACAGGCGGATTATTTAAAATGCAGGATTAAATGAACAGCGTTAATTGTTTTTCTCCTGATGAAAATTAACGAATTACAAATTTTACTAACGGCTCTTACTGTCGCGCAGCGGTTTGGCGAAGTCATACGGCGTGATGGGTTTTTCCCTATTTGCATCCAGATAATCCGCCCACCACTGCACCATCAGCCGCCGTTCGTCCAGATGTTTGGATGTATGAATATACGCCGCCCGGACGTTGTTTCGTTCGATATGACTGAGCTGGCGTTCGATGGCATCATCGCTCCACAGGCCGGATTCGCCCATTGCACCGCGCGCCATTGTGCGGAAGCCATGCCCGCAGACATCGGTTTGGGTGTCATAGCCCATCGCCCGTAGCGCCTTATTGACGGTGTTTTCACTCATAACTTTCGCAGCATCATGATCACTGGGGAATACCACTTCGCAGTTGCCGCTCAGTACGCTCAACTCTTTGAATAACGAGACAGCTTGACGGCTCAGCGGCACGATGTGATCCGTTTTCATTTTCATGCCGCGCTCAGAAAAACGAACGCCTTTGATGGGTTTTCGTGTAGCGGGAATTTTCCAGACAGCGTTTTCAAAG
>NZ_NKHQ01000113.1:0-2761 GCF_014467265.1 Xenorhabdus sp. TS4
AGGTTGACAGGTGAGTGCATTGAACACCTCCCCCTATTTTCAGGAAGAATATATCATGAGCTATCATGCCACAATGGAGCGTACGACTGTAGTACTAGGCTCAGTTCATGTTTGGCAACCAATGTCCCATGAGAGGTATCTACATCAGCCTGTGTAGCTGCCAATGTAATATTGCTGGCATAAGTTTTGCTGTGCTGTAAATCAACTCTGCCGCCGGTTATTTGCAAATTTCCGCCCGCCAGATTTTTTCCGTTAGCTATCACTTCATGGCGGCCATTCAACACCAAATTGCCAGTACCGGTAGCTTTTCCATTAGCATCAATACCCGCTGCCAGTGCTCCCTGGGCGGTACTATTGATGTTATCTGAATTCAGGGTGGTATTCCCAACAGCTACAATCGTTCCACTATTATGCAGAGTCTGACCAGCATTCAGCATCATATCCGCTTTTACCAATACTTTTCCTGAGTTAATTACATCTTCATGGTTGGAAAGTTGTAATGCGTTTTGGCTGTACAACATCCCGCTGTTTTCAATTTTACCGTCCGCACTGATCGTTACATTACCTGCTAGTGCACCAATTGTGCCTGCATTGCGAACCCCTACACCTTTTTCCGTACCACGTAGAGTAATGGCATTAGCATACATACCGCCTACGGCAGCAACATCCAGCGCAAACTGCGGTTTATTCGCATTATCATCAGGCTTGGTTGCTAAGACCTGCATATCACTGCTGACATTATTTTGCCCTGTCACCACGTTCAGGTCATTGGCGTACAATTTGGCATTCATGTTAACAGCGTTGGCAATCAATTCGGTATAAGCTGCATTCTGTGCATTCATACCATTGCCTTCTACCGTCAGTTGTCCCCGGTTAACATTAAAGCCTTTCAACTGACCATTTTCAGTGATGGCCTGTCCTGCGGCCAGAGTGGTTTTGTAGGCATTGATAAAACCACACCCGCTACAAGTTATCCCCGAAGGGTTAGCAATCACGACATGTGCTCGTCCCCCAGCAACTTCCAGAAAACCTTCCAATCGGCTGGTATTACCGCTGTTTACCTCATTGAGGATGATTTTGGCTTCTCCTTTTGCCAGCCACGGGTTTGCCGTTATCATCCCTGCCAAATTAGTCTGGGTATTTTTGTAACTGTTATTGAGGATTGCTCCCCCTGTTCCCACATCAAACTGGCTGTATTGGTTGCGTGAAATTCCCTCGGCATTCGGTGTCTGAATATTGATTTGTGGCAGGCCATTGGCTGTTGCCAGCACGGTCGGCTGCTGATTACCCGGTGCATTGTGGTCAGCTACGATATTAGAGTTCGGCTGTGCGGAAACTGCAACTAACCCAGAGGCTAGATAAAGCGAAAACGACAATGAAGAAAGACTGAATAGGCGCGAACTTAATGTTTTCGATTTTTGTGTTCGACGGACAGTACTTCCTTGACCACTCTGGGCAATATCTGCCACCACCATAAACATCTGGCGAGCTTTGTTAAAAATAATACGATATAAGTGTTTGTTCATAATCAGACTGCCTAAATTAATAGTTCCAGTTCACACTAAAGTTCACATTGGTACGGTCGGTCTTAAACCCATCCGGCTTAGAGAACGGAGTACCAACGCCAAAGTCATAGCTGATATTGGCGATATTCAAATTGCCCCGCATACCCACTACACCACCAGCCAGATGTTGGCCAATTAACGGGGAGCCATCCATACCGCGTCCACCCACTTCGCTATAGTCCATCCCCAGATAAAGCTCTTGTGAAGGTAATGGGGTTTTCCAGGCCAGAGTGTTCCGGAGATACCAGCCTCGATCGGCACTTAAAGAGCGTTCACCGTCAAAACCCCGGACAGTCCAGCGGTTGCCGATACTGAACTGATCCTGTGAAGTCAGTTGTGTGTTACTCATCTGATGCAGGTATTTCGCCTGATAGCTGAATGACTGATCACTGATACTGAACGGTACTTCAAGGTCTGCTGACCATTGGAGAATTTTGGAAAGTGCAGTTGCATGATCGTTACCCGACCGCCACTCTTCAAACGCCGGTTGTGCCCCGAACCAGCGAGTACCACGCTGATAACTGACACCAACACCCAGTATTGCTGTCCCCAGATAATGGCGGTGATTCAGCTCCAGTTTCCAATCAGTGGTATGGCGTTCTTGATTGTCTACTTTTACTTTACCGATAAAATTTTTGCTCTGGCGCAGTCTGACTTCATAGGCGGCGGTAGTTTTGGATGTAGCATTTCGGTGTAATACGCGGCTTAGCTGGGTAATGAAGCTGTTTCCTTCACCACGATATAATGTATCCCCACTACCATATAACGGTACGGTTTGGGCATAGGTATAGTGGCTACCCGTGACTCCAAACAGCCAGTAACCGAAGGGCACGGAATAGTGAGCACTGTAATTTTTAGTGCTTTTTTTGCCGGCAAAACCAAGGTCACGACTGGCCGTTACGTAAAACAGATCGCTTAATGATGTTGGGTTATCCAGTGCCAGCATCAACCCGCCCTGATAACGCTCGGTGCTTTTGGTGCCACTATCATCTACCCAAGCACCCACCCGCCAATAACGTGATTGCTGGCGATGAATGACAATATTACTTTACGCGATGCTCGACTTTTATGGTGAGTTGAAATGACATAGCCGCTCCTTTATAACTTTAAGTTGACAAACAAAGAGAAATAAAGGAACAAAAGGCTATGTCACAACAAGATTTTATCATTTGGGTGTTTTGTTGGGTAGAGGATAA
>NZ_NKHQ01000114.1:0-2660 GCF_014467265.1 Xenorhabdus sp. TS4
CCAGATTTTCTACGGTGTAGCCTGCGGTTGTTGTCCGGTCATCTGCGGTTATCAATATCGGCGGTTCCGTCAGTGCCTGGGTATATTCCGTGAGGGTCGTCAGATGGCGTTGCTGGGTGAGTACATACGGGCTTCCGGTGTCTTGCAGAATAAACTGCACCCGCTCCGGTGGATATTCGGGGGAAATGGGCACATAAGCGCCACCAGCTTTCAGTACCGCCAGGATGCTGATAACCATTGCCAGACTGCGGTCAAGATAGAGGGCGATGGGGATGTCTGCTTGCAGGGGGACAGTATTACGTTGCTGATAACGTTCACGAATAACACCGGCTAACTGATTTGCCCGTTGGTTTAACTGCCGGTAGGACAGGGTTTCCCCTTCAAAGACCAGCGCCACATTATCCGGCGTCTTTTCTGCCTGAGCCTCAAACAGTTGCGGTAAGGTGTTATTTTGCGGGTAGGGAGCATCGGTCTGGTTCCAGGTGTGCAGCAGGGTGTGGCGCTCCGGGGCCGACAGGATATCAATCCCGGCCAGAGATTGTTGCGGGTCTGCCACGAAGGCGGTCAGCACCCGTTGATAGATACCGGCCAGCCGTGCCATGGTGGTTTCGTTAAACAGGCTGACCGCGTAATTCAGGCAACCTGTAATAGCGGGTTGTCCCTCGGACAGAAACAGGCTTAAGTCAAACTTGGCTGGGCTGTATAGCGATTCGTCCAGCGTCACCGGATGAAAAGGTAATCTGGTTTCTGGCTGGTGTTCACCAAAACTCTGTAAGCCAAACATCACCTGAAAAATCGGATGGCGGGCGGTGTCACGTTCAATCGTCAGGGCGTCAACCAGTTGTTCAAACGGCATGTCCTGATGCGCCTTGGCGTCGGCCAGTAATTGATGGGTCTGTTTAATCAGGGTGGCGACACTGTCTGTCTGCGCAAGCTGTGCCCGCAAGACCAGGGAGTTAACGAACATTCCTATCAGGGATTGAGTTTGGGCATGGTGCCGGTTATCGGTCGGTGTCCCCAGTACGATATCGTTTTGGCCGGATAATTTTGCCAGCGTGACATAAAAGCCACTGAGCAGCACGGTATACGGGGTGGTTTCCTGATTTTTTGCCAGCGTTCTTAACTGGTCAGAGAGGGCGGCATCCAATGTGAAATTGAAGTCCTTTCCTTGATAATTGACCTGGGCGGGTCTGGGGTGGTCTGTTGGCAGGGCCAGGGTTTCGTAGTGGGCTAAAGTGTGTCGCCAGTAGGTGAGCTGGCGTTCACGCACATCGCCCTGTAAATATTCCCGCTGCCATGCGGCATAGTCGCCATAGGCGATATCCAGGGCAGGCAACCGGCTGTCACGGCCGGCTAGCAGGGCCTGGTAAATTTCTGCCAGTTCATGCATAAAAATATCGAAAGCCCAGCCATCAATGGCGATATGGTGCCATAACATCAGGAAGTAATGCTTATCGGCCATGGAATAGTGACAGAGGCGCAGACTGGGTTCTGTGGTCAAATCAAATGGCGTGGTGATTTCAGTGCGAACCGTATCGAGAAGTGTGTCAATATCATCACAGGGTGCTACTGACCTGATAACCAACGACCTGTCCAGTACCTGTTGGTCGTTCTGTCCATCATCATGATGGCGGTAGACTGTCCTGATGATGGTATGGCGCTCCGCTAACCGGTTAATGGCGGTTTCTAATAAGGGCAGACAGGTGTCATTATCCAGTTGAACCAGATAGGGGATATGGTAGGCATCGGTGCCTTGTTCAAACTGCTCGATAAACAGCATGCGCTCTTGGGCAAACGATAAGGGATAGTGCTCCAGCGCAAGGTGAGGGATAACCGTATCGGCTGGTTGTCCCATCTGGGTCGCCAGACCGGCGATGGTTTTGAGTTCAAACAGTTGCGTCAGTGACACGTCCATTGCCAGAGTTTGGCGAATAGCCGCCGTCAGTTTAATCGCTGTCAGGGAATTGCCGCCGATACGGAAGAAGTTATCTTCAATGCCAATTCTCTCCAGCCCCAACACCTCCTGCCAGACGGCACATAACCGGATTTCTAGGGCATTGCGGGGCGCCATATAACTGTCGCGGTTTCCCCATACCGGCGCCGGCAGGGCACGGCGATCCCGCTTACCGTTCAAGGTCAAGGGCACCGATTCAATGCGGGTAAAGCTGGCGGGCAGCATATAGTCTGGCAGGTGAAGAGAAAGGTGTGTAATCAGGGCATCATCCGATACCTCACCATCGGTGACCAGATAAGCTACCAGCGCCTTATGGCCTTCCCGTTCGCGGTCAATCACCACCGCCTGTTTGACTTGGGGGTGTGAAGTCAGGGCGTTTTCGATTTCTCCCAGCTCAATGCGGTAGCCGCGGATTTTAACCTGAAAGTCATTGCGTCCCAGATATTCCAGCTCCCCAGTTGGCAACCAGCGGACTAAGTCGCCGGTTTTATACAGGCGGGTATAGCCACGGGCTTTATCTTCTGCGGTGGCAAACGGATTTTTGACAAAACGCTCGGCAGTGAGTTCAGGCCGGTTTAAATACCCCCGCGCCAGTCCGGCACCGCCGATATACAACTCGCCCGATGCGCCGATAGGGGATAAGTTGTTGTGACTATCAAGGACGTAAAGACGGACATTATTGATGGCCTTACCAATATTGCTGGCA
>NZ_NKHQ01000115.1:0-3132 GCF_014467265.1 Xenorhabdus sp. TS4
CCTAACGACATCATCGAAATGCCGGTGTGCTGAGAGCCGTGCTATTCGTGTCGGCCTATCTGCCAGTGACCCCATCGGGATATCGGTTCCCGGATGAATGCCAACACGCGCACCGCACGTCCAGCAATGGTATAACCACGGCCAACGGTTATCGTGGATGCGCTTAAAAACATTCAGGTGATGTTCAATCATCACATGCCTGCCACAATATCGGCAGTGTGTCGGAATGGGATAGGGATCGTTAACTCTGAGGATCGCTTTTGGATTGGGGTTCCATGGAGTGAACTGCATGTTGTGTCCTCCCGAATTTTGGTTGTGATACTCCTCCCGCCACTGAGGTAGCGTTAGTTATAAAATAGATCTAATTGAATATTTCGCAGGATTCAGAGCAGGAACCGGTATCAAAACGTTTGGCTGCGACCATTTCTTGATACAGATTTTGATAGTCTGCATTCGAATACATCTTAGCTATTCCATCCAGTGATATATTCCCACGGTACATAATTTCTTTGGCGGTCTTCCTATGACCATCCCGGACATGCGCTCCTGTAATACACTCTGATTCGAATGCGAGTTTTAATCCCGGCTCGGATTGGCACGCCAGACCAATTTTTTTACTGCTCTTTTTAATACAGAACACGCAATTACCCAGATGTTCAGGAATTAATAAATCAAATGGCTGTTCTGACCACCAATCTAAAATATCCTGTTTGTCAAAATCTGAGATGTCAGCTAAATAATTAATGCCATTCGTGCGATTTAATCTCCGTGGTTCATCTGCTCGAATGCCTATCCATGTCTGATAATTACCCCGCCCGAAATGGTCATTGCAATATGCGTTAAATGGTCTCAATTTCAGGCGGTCAGTGCAAAATGCACCCCCGATATATGGAGTGCCGTATTTTTTCACCATGTCCGTAAACGGCTGCAATGTCGGCATTCGAGTCTGGATATCTTTCGGTTCCCAAATGATATAACCATTCGATGCACCCAGTTGAGGGTTGATATCAGCTTGTAATACAACCAGCGGAATATCCCAGAATTTGACGACCTCTCTGACAAATCGGTATGTGGAGGGATGCTCCGCGCCCGTGTCCATAAACACATAGCGGACGGCTTCCCCTTGTTTGCGGCGCTGTTCCATGAGATATACGAGGTACGCCGATGTCCTGCCGCCAGAGAAACTGACAACATTGATCATAGTGTAGTGGTATCCTAGGGTTAGAGGGTATTTGGATTGCCGAGCACAAACACTCGGTGTTGAAAATCGGTGGAATGGTATAATCTGGGTTTCAGCTTTTTGCCTGTTTTTTGTCTTTCTGCGTACTCTTTAACCCATTTTCGATTACAGATGACGCATTTTCCATTTGCTACGAACCGCTCCGTGTGTCCGTAGAGGCACGGCTTACCCTGAAAATATTTACTCGGTTCCGTGGTCATTGATCTCTCCCTAATAGAGCTATATTTCTTATTGCATCTTTGAGTTCGTCAATAAACGATAAAACCTCGGTTTCAATTTCCTTGGCTAATTCCTCATTAAACAATATCCGTGTTTTGAAGTAGGAAAGATTAGGAGGTAATCGATCATCGTAGCTAATGAAGTCACACCATTTACGGCCAGTACACATCATTTGGGCGTGCATCTGTAACAGATATTCGCGCTTTGGCTTTTGGGTTTTGATGGTCTCAATGTGTGTCCATGTATTAGGGCATTTGATTTCAAGTAATCCATCGCCATTGACCAACCCATCTGGGCTGGCGCCAAAGAGTTCAATGACGGGGTGATCAATAAACCCTGTTTCAATAACACTGGCATCAAACTCATTGAGGCAATACATTTCCCGCGCTACAGCTTCTAACTCGCTTCCGCGTTCCATTGCGGCGGATTTAAACCCCTCTTCATACTTCCCTGTAAAATGCTCACAAATGAGTTTTGCCATGTAGTTATGGCGAGAGGCGGAATAGCCATTCTTGGTTTTAGCCATGATGTTAGCCAATCCGCTGGCGGTTACTTTCCCTAATCTGGCCTGATGCCATTCATCCGTTCTCTGCTCCATTTGTCACCTCGTTATATTCAGCTTCTATTGCTATAGTTTCTTTAATGCGTTCCTTTTCGGTATTACCGATGATTTTCTTCTCTTCCAATGAGAGTGATACCCAGAGTTTTTCAAAGGATTCCATGCCAATTTTTGCTGCTTCTTCACAGCGAGAGATCAAGGATTGGCGGTCAGCGTGACTTTCCTGTCCGTTGACTACCTCAGCCGCAGTTCCGGCTGTGATGCGTTCTGCCTCATCTTGGTCATAGATACCCGCAAATCCAAATGCCAGGCGGGCGCACTGGATCATGGCTTTGTGCCGCAACATTCTTTTTGGGTGGCTTTGCCATGGTTGCGTAGTTCTTTTGCATTCACTCATGTATTCCGTTACTGTTGTTGGGTGGGTGCGATCTTTCCGATAAATTTTGCATGTACATGACTCAGCATCCTGACTGAACTCCATGCCGTCAAACTGTTTGTTTTCGTTGATGATACGAGCCCATCCATCTACGCCCACAACGGGAACAATCCCTGTTTTATCTGGAAATGCATAAACCTCTTTTGTCCACGGGTTGAGGTTGTACTGGTTAGCAACAATAAGAAGAGCAACAAATTGTTGTTCCGTAGCGTTACCTCTAAACGCCGTTGCTTTCAGTGTTTCAATGAGTTCGTCTTCTTGAACTCTCATCCCTAGCTTGTCCGCTAGCGTGCCAGCCAGTGATACCAAAGCTGTACTCATATTGCCTCCTTCTGAACTTTAAACAAACATAGGTTGTACAGCAGTCCATTGACCATCTCATCAATGTCACTGCCAGTGTCGAATAGCTCACCAAACAATTCATTCATCCGTGGCGAGAAAATAGAGCGTGTTCCCTCTGGGAGTTCGTTGTATAGCCGCAATGCGGCATTTTCTTGTTGCTCCTCTACCGCCTCCTGATAGGCTGCCTCTTCCATTCTGCGCTCATATTGCTCATCCTGAGCGCCGTAGGGGTTATGATCGAAATGTCTCATGCTGCCTCCCGATGTAATTGCCGGGTCAGTTCCACTGCAATTTTACGCCCCATTCCTGATTTGATAATGGACTCAACCAAACTCA
>NZ_NKHQ01000116.1:0-2929 GCF_014467265.1 Xenorhabdus sp. TS4
ACGAAATTACGCCAGTATGTTGGCACTGGCGTTTATCATTGTCTGGCTGCCAATGTGGGGAGAATAAATGATGAACACAAAACGTCAACAGACCCTAGTAACATCACGTTTTATGGGCGACAGGCTGCAACGGAAGGATCTCTTGTTACTTGTGGAAATCATTCGGGTAATTTTTCTATCGTAGGTGGTGTGAATTGCTTTTTTGATATGGGAACTAAACTGGCTGGAACGTTAGATAGCCAGAGCACTTGCCCTTGCGGAGCAAATCTTATTCACTCTATTCCAGATAGTTACCAAAATACAGTACTCTCTCCTGGAAAGACAGAAACACAGGAATTACTCTCAGAAACCAAAAAATGGATTGGTTTTAGTGTTTCCCCTGAAATTGATTATTGCGGCATAAAATGTATTGCGACGCTTGATGATGGCTCAATTCTTAATGGTGAATTTAACCAAGAAAATAAAGTCATGTTTACATCAATAACAGGCCATAAGTGTGTAAAACTTGAAATAGAACATTTTGAAAAAGAAAGTTCTCCACAAAGTTTGACAGAAATCTTATTAAATAAAATTATTGGGTGAAATCATGGCATATGAAGTGGTAGAAGGGACTTATGCAGGAAAGCAAGAACATCCTATTGAAGATCCTATTTTAGATAAGGCAGTGGCAGCGTTAGAAGGTGCTTCAATTAAATTTTCTACCGATGTAATTAACGATGCTAATGTCAGACAAAGCTATACTTCAAATATTAAAAGAACGGTTTCTGAAATTAAGCAGATGGTGAATACAAAAAAAATATCAGTGAAAGAAGCCGCTGAATTTTGTTACGAAATGCGTAACCAAATTATGGCAGAGCATAGAAAATTCACGTCAGCACAAGGGTTGGCCTTTGCTGAGAGACATAAAAAAACACCTCCATCTTTTGAAAAACTTATTGATAAATATTCTCAGAAAAAATTTGGAAAAGTATTTGGTAGCCTTACTCCAGATCAAAAAAGTACAATTTACTATGAGATCATAGAAGCCTCAGCAAGAGATAACCCTAAATTCACAACGACAAATAAACGATTAAAGGTTATAGGAAAAGTTGGAATTATCTTTACGGCAGTATTGGCAACACATGAAATATTGAATGCTGAAAATAAACCTAAAGAAGCGGTTAAACAAGGAATACAAATTGGAGGCGGTGCTGCTGGTGGAGCACTTGCTGGTTTAGCTGTATCTCCGGTATGTGGGCCTGGTGCTCCTGTCTGTGCTGTTGTTCTGGTATTAGTGGGTAGCGTAGCAGGGGCAATTGTTGGTTCGGTGGTTGCTGATACTTTAGATGAAGAAATAGAGGAATTTACCCGTTGGGCAATCAACTAACTGATATAGATTTATGTGAAGCGCTATCTAGTATCTTTGTAGATAATGAAGTTGATTATGAGTATATCGCTTCTGTAGCGAAAAATTTCCCTCTTGAACATGTTGAAATGGTTCTTTTCGAGTGGGTAGCTCCGGTGTGTTATACCAATGGTTTGACACCCGCCCCCCCTGTATGGACTTTTTTTGAACGTGAGCAACTTTGGGAGGATATTCAAGAATTACGGAGAAAACAGATGGCAGCAGGGATGATAGGAAAAATGCAAGTAAATATTAGGTGGTGTTTTTTACGCTGGTATCTTAAAAAAGAGTGGCAACATTTGAAGAAAAAATTGACAAGTCATTTTTAAGCAGAAAGTGAAAACTTTTCGTATAAAAATCATATAACTATATGATTAATAAATTAAAATTAACTACATTTGAGTAATCAGATAGAAACACGTCAGCTAGTAGAAACTATCATCTTACACTGCATCACGGTAAACATTATTAATATGTTTACACAAGACACTTAAACATATAGCTTAGTCAAAATATAAGAATTTTGTGAGTTACTATGTTAGTCACACCAGCACGATAACATACATATAAATCATTAAATATCTATAGATTATAGTAGGAAGTCTCATGAAGCATCATGAATATATCGTCATTGATGGTTTTAGTCGCAGCAATATGGGGCGTATATTGTCCATTGCTGCCTCAGCGCTATCTGCTTTTACTATTTACTTCCTCCTCAAACTGGTTGACCTGTCGCAATTGTGGTGGGGAATCGATGCCACATTACCACCGTCTGTCTTATCGCTTGCTGGTGCAGGAATGATTTATTTTCTGCTATACCATGTTCTAAACAAGTACCTTTGGAAACGTCCTTTTGTTGGTCAGCTTATCAGCATGCCGAACCTTAGTGGTGAGTGGGAGGTAATAGGTAAGACACTTCACCCTGAAGAGCGTATATGCGAGTGGAAAGGAGTCATTCGCATAGTGCAAACTTGGGATAAAGTACGCATCCGGCAGACAACGAACACCTCGCAGTCTGATAGTATTACTGCATCCGTGATTAACGATCAGGGTATCAGTTACCGCCTGCTTTACAACTATACCAACAGACCATTGGCGGGTAATGATGAGATGCAGTCTCATATGGGGTTTGTGGATCTTGAGTTTTCTGAGGATCTTAACTCTGCCACAGGAGAGTATTTCAATGGTAGAGGGAGAAATACATACGGTACCATGACTTTGAGGAGAAAAAACAAAAATGGCGGATTATGGTCAGAAGATTAAGCGGCTTAGCGAGCGCCGTAAATTACCCCGATCTTATACTGCGACTTATGACTCTGCTGAGAGTATCGCAGCTTTTGAGAGTATTACAGCTAATCTGAATAAAGCTGCTTTTACTGAAAAGTGGGAAACACGAGGAAAGCTCGATTCAGCAACACGCTATGCCCTAGTACTACAGCCGTAATTGCTCTGTCACCATAGGGTTATTCCGACGACGGTAATGACATTGTTGTGCATAGTATTGGTGTCGCCGCCGCCAGTCTGACCAATGTAAAATCTGTTCGA
>NZ_NKHQ01000117.1:0-2435 GCF_014467265.1 Xenorhabdus sp. TS4
CGTCGAGTAGCGAGCACGTATTACTACGCACCCGCCCTCTAAGAACCGTACGAGCGACTTTCACCGCATACGGCTCAAGCCTTTATAAACCTGCTTAGCAGGCCAGCGTGTTGACCGAAAATTCGCGCTCATGAACCTCATGATGGCAAGAAGGATGGAGTAATACTCTGTTTCCGATGACATCTCTGCCGCCCCGATGGCGAGGCACCAGATTGTGCTCCTGCCAGCCTGTTTCTTGAGTGATTGGCATTTTACACAACGCACAACGTCCCTGTTGTTCGCGATAAAGAATGAATATTTGCCGACGATACCGGAGCTTATTCATCATCCGTTTCGTCCGCAACATTTCACCCTCTTGTTCCCATGCCGGATCAAATGGATTGTACTTCCCCTTCACCTTTAAATGGCGTCGTATCGGGATACTTGAGATATCATACAGTACCCCTTCCCTCATTCCACTTTCTGCGTCAGAGGCGAAGACCCAGTCCCGGTTACCTATGGTGTGAAAATAGCGATCTTTCACCCATTGAGCTCCTTTCTTCTGATGTCTCCGTCTGGCCCATTGCCAGAGCATAAACCAGATCTGTGCATTCACTTTATGAAGCGTCGATTTGGCTACCACGGGTTGATGGTACTGTGCCCAGCCTTTCAGTAGGCGGTTAAGAATGTGGATAAGATTCACCTGCTTCGCCGCCCGATTGGCCGTGATTGTCTCCTTAACTTTTTGACAGAATGCTTGCACATTCTTCTTGGCGGGTTTGATCAGAAGCTTTCCGCCGTATTTGCGAAAATTCCACCCCAGAAAATCAAAACCCGTATCTATATGTGTAATGTGTGTTTTTTCCTCAGACAACGTCAATCCCCGTTCGGACAGAAAGCCTTCAATCCAGGATTTAACCTGCTCTTCCAGCATTTCTTTCGAACGGCAGGTGACTACAAAGTCATCGGCATACCGCACTATATTGATCTTGTTTATCCGGGCGCGTTCCTTGCCGATGTGTTTCTTAAGCAAGGCTTCTAATCCATCCAGAACCATATTCGCCAGTGTTGGGGAGATAATCCCACCCTGTGGGGTTCCTTCCTCTGTTGCTGCCAGATTTCCCTGATACACGACACCTGATTTTAACCAGTTGCGCAGCACTTTCTTATCCATAGGGATATGTTCGAGCAGCCACTTATGGTTGATATGATCAAAACACCCTTTAATATCCGCTTCCAATACCCATTGTGGAGAACGTTTTTTCGACAGGCAACAAAACAATTGTGCCATTGCGTCTGCCGTTGAGCGTTCTGCTCTGAAACCATAGCTGTTTGGATCACCGGTTGTTTCTGCCACAGGAGATAATGCCAGCAGATACAACGCCTGCATAGCGCGATCTTTCAGGGTAGGAATGCCCAGAGGGCGATGTTTACCCTTTGATTTTGGGATGAAAACCCGACGAAGAGGACTCGCCTGATAACCCCGGCGTTTTAACGTCTGGGCAGCTTTCCACTTCGCTTCTGGTGTTGACCATAATTTTCTGTCAACGCCAGGGGTTCGTTTACCGCTACTTTCAGTCACTCGCCGAACCGCCAGAAATTTGGCGGTTCGGGAGCGAACCAACATCCGTTGCAACGCTTTCACTTTGCGCCAGTTGTTGGCCTTACACGCTTTCGCAATCCGGATCTGTAGTGCTCTCACCGTTTGTTCAACATGACACCAATCGATATCGTGCCAGCAGAATAAACCGTGGGAAAGCGCAGACACTGATGTTGCCGAGTGCGCTACCATGCTGCTTTCCTCCATTATCGTCAGAGTGTTACAGGTTTCATGCGATTAAAGACCAGATGGAAGTGGGCTCACTTTCGCGTCAGGTGATGTTTCAACCCGTATTCTGGCTATTACGACCAGACCTTCGCTTTCTCCATCCTCCTTTACCCGCACCGTCAATAGCATTCCTTACGGTCTGCCTGCCCCGAGGGCAACGATACGGGCTTACCGTGTTCCTCACCAATTACACGACTGGGTTAGGATCTGCCTATTCACCGGTGGCTTTGATGACGACGTGCTCCCACTATAAACAAGAGCAACCAGCCACATACCCTTTTGGTCAGTGCCTGACAGCAGCTTTGGCACATCAAAATTAACGATGTTTATCAGCAATTCACTTACGTTATCCCTACCAGTCAGCCTTGCGCCTTACCCCGATGCTGCTTCGAGGATCGCAATCCCCCCCTCACAGGGATGATCACACCTAACGGTGGCTACTTTCCGGAGGAGCTTCAGACAAAACCGTTACCCGTAATGCCTGTCCTCTTGGGCTACTGTTGGTCGTACAACAGGTCAATCTTCATTCTGATATTGAATGTTTGACAATAACTGGCGAAGCTTATAATTTACTTCAAATCAACGTATCCAATTGTTTTTAATTGAAATAAATATTCACGTCGCACTT
>NZ_NKHQ01000118.1:0-1930 GCF_014467265.1 Xenorhabdus sp. TS4
GTGTATTTATCGAGAATTGCGGTTACTGCGATATCGTCGTATTTGGGCAGGGCGGTTAATTCTTTCAGGCAATCCCTCGCCACCTTCCTCCGTGCGTTCTCGAATTCGCTAGTCATGGGTGATGGTAATGGATATAACAGGGTCATATATCCCATTAGCTTCCAGATGAAATGAAATATCATCCTCAAACCCTTTCATTAGTTCCTCATTTGATAGTGAATAATCAGAAACATATTTCTCGGCTTCCCTTTTTGATGCCTTAATTGTTATTTCCATACTTAACCTCATTAATAAATTCGATATTGTTTACGGGTGATTCATTCCCCCACGTATCCCAGCCATTGACTGACTCACGGGCAAATAATTCAATGCGAGGCACATCGCCGTATAATTGCTCTAACCGATGATGAACCTCTCTTGGTTTTTGGCTATGTTCACCCAAACACGAATAGATAACCTGTTTCACACGGGCACTCTGGCGTGGCAGTCCGTTGCCCCTGATAGCGATCAACACATCCTCTGAGTTACTGCGGGTGTAATTGCCACCATTCATCCGTGTTTCGGTGTTGAGCAGCTCCATGAAATCCCAACCGTCGAGAACTCGCCCGTCCTGAATGGCTCTGTCTATGCGTTCCATTGCCAGTTTGTTGAGTTTCACCCATGTGAATAATTTCATCGTTTTGACTGTGAATCCCCATGCTGCGGCCAACTCCATAGCCTCAGCCGCAAAATTCCCCGTATACCACATGCAGAGTACGGAGTTTTCAGCAGCTATTTGTTCTATGGGTAATCGGGTGAGGGAATAAAAATCGGTGGTAGTGTAGTGGTTATTGGCTGCACCATTGCTGACTGCATTATTATATTGCCATGGTGGATCAGCTAATATCAGGCTATATTTTTGCTCCACTTCTCCGCCTATTCCGTTCATAATCCTCCCCGCACTCTCTGCTACAAAATGCCCCATGTGTTGCTTCCTCTGTCTCACACCATCTGCACATACCGTTGACACTGGTTAATGCTGGTGGTCTGTTCTGGAGGGCATGAGATATATTCAGCTCATTTAATTCATTCGCTGCGTCGATAATATCCATGTTATTTCTCGCTATTTTCTGGGGTGGGTAATATCATTACTTGCTTCCCATCCAGCCTTAAATGCTTCCCAATAATTCTGGGCTGGCATGTTAAAATAATTTCCATTACTATCTTTTTCTAATGCATTTTCAAAATAACGAAACTCAGTTAAAAGAAATTTCTCAAACGCTTCTCTGCATAAATCTGAATTAGTCATCCCATTTCTCCGTAATTATAGTTTTTGGTAGTAATATGAAATGTTTATCCCAAAATACATCGCAACGCTCACCAGATTCATAACACATAATCCTATAGTCAGTTTCTGGTTTTATTTTCAATGACCCATTACAGATAGACTCGTATATTTCTTGATGAACTAATTCATACGTATTGCTATCAATTGCTGATCCATTTAATGGTTTGATATAAATTGAAAACTCACCATTCTTTGGAACACAGTCTAATTCTGTCCAAACAGTAGCTTCTATAATTTGCTTGTCACCTGCAATTTCTGGCATTTTAATTTCAGAAATAGGAATTCCGTTCCATGTAATACCTGCTTTTTCTTTAAGGATTTCAATCTCTTTTTGGCTTGCTTCATATAGTGATTTGTAATCTGTCATTATCTAAACCTCCTACATATACTCTCTGCTTTCTTACACATATCAGTATCAAACCAGCCGAAGTGACAGGTGTTGAAACTGATGTCCAATTGACTTGCTAACCATTGATACGCTTCCGTGCGCTCTAAATTACGACTCCTAACGACATCATCGAAATGCCGGTGTGCTGAGAGCCGTGCTATTCGTGTCGGCCTATCTGCCAGTGACCCCATCGGGATATCGGTTCCCGGATGAAT
>NZ_NKHQ01000119.1:0-612 GCF_014467265.1 Xenorhabdus sp. TS4
TGAGCTGTTTGATGGCGACCCGCGTATACACCTGAGTAGTGTTGAGTTTCTCATGCCCCAGCATCGCCTGGATATGGCGGATATCCGCGCCATTGTCCAGCATCTGCGTCGCCATTGAATGCCGGAACAGGTGACAGGCGCCCGGTTTGTCCAGTCGAGCCTGATGACGGATGGCCTTTGCGGCGATGTGCGTCAGGTGCCCCAGACTGAGCGGCTTGCCCTTTTGCGAGATAAACAGGTAACCGCTGTCATGGCTGTCTGCCAACTGTGGCCGAACCTGCACCAGATAGCGTGTCAGCCAGCTTAGCGCCCGCTCACCGATAGGCACCACCCGGTCTTTATGGCCTTTGCCCTGATTAACCACAACCGCCCCGCGTTCGACATCGATATCTCCCTGCCGGAGCTGGCGCAGCTCCATACGCCGGAGGCCACTGCTCCAGAGGATTTCCAGCATCACCCGGTTGCGAAGTCCCAACACACTCTGATCATCAAGGCTATCCAGCACCTGAGTGGTTTCCCGTTCACTCAGTATCTGGGCGGGCAACCGTTTCTCTTCTTTTGGCAACACCATCTGCTCGGCCGGGTTGTAGAGGATGTGATGGCGTTGCAGTA
>NZ_NKHQ01000012.1:0-3873 GCF_014467265.1 Xenorhabdus sp. TS4
GGGGTTTCGGGAGTAACGGAACAGTAAACACCTTTAAGCGGTCAATTTAAATAGCCAAAAATTAGGTAGCCAATTTACATCGTAAATTGTCATTTTTAGCCAGCCCCTCTATGATAGCCAAATCACCTTTACTTATTTTGGCTACTTCCAAATGAAAATTGCACGCATCTATGAAAGAGTCAGCACATCAGAACAAGACCTGACCCGCCAAACCGCTATCGAAAAAATGGCAGCAGCTAACGGTTTTTATATTGCTGGTATTTACCGGGAAAAGGCATCAGGTGCCCGGGCAGACAGGCCCGAGCTACTTAGAATGATTGAAGATCTTCAACCCGGTGACGTTGTGATCGCCGAAAAGATTGATCGCATCAGCCGTCTTCCCCTTCCTGAAGCTGAAAAACTTATCTCCACTATCAGAGGAAAAGGCGCCCGACTGGCCGTTCCTGGTATAGTGGACTTATCAGAGCTGGCCGCTGAAAGCGATGATATATCCCGTATTGTCCTGGAATCGGTTCAGGAACTGTTATTGAAAGTAGCTCTTCAGATGGCACGCGATGATTATGAACTCCGGCGCGAAAGGCAACGTCAGGGCATTCAAATCGCCAAAGCCTCCGGCAAATATTCTGGCAGGAAAGCTGATATTTCAATTCACGAACGTATTATCACTCTTCGTCAGTCAGGCCTGACCATTGAACGCACCGCTACACTGGCTGGGTGCAGTATAAGCCAAGTTAAGCGGATCTGGGCTATTCATCAGTCCCAAAAAACAATGTGATCCGGATCATTTATTAAGGGTGGTTGACTATGCCGGTTAATTTTCTTTCAGAAGAGCAGCGTGCAAACTATGGTAGTTATCCTGTTGAGCTGACAAAAGAAACACTGGCGCGCTATTTCCATCTTGCTGATTTTGATCGTCTGAATATTTCGGAAAAACGTGGTGAACATAATCGCTTAGGCTTCGCTATATTGTTATGTACTGTCCGTTATCTCGGGAAATTTCCTGAATCAATGGCCAGCGTTCCCGATACGGTTATTGAATGTCTGGCACAGCAATTACATACTGAAAATATAAATAATGCGATTGACCTTTATCACTCAGGGAAACAACACAGGCAACATATTGCTGAAATCATAAATATTTATGGATATACAGAGTTCACTGCTCCACGGGTTGCTTTTTCTCTGACTCGCTGGTTATATTCACTCTGCTGGACAGGAACAAGCCGGCCAGGCGTTCTTTTCGAAAGGTGTACCGGATGGCTATTGTCACATAAGGTATTATTACCCGGTTATTCTTTGCTTGAAAGATACATCGCCCGGTTACGAGGCCGGGTAGAAAACAAGCTGTGGCATTCACTGTCAGCCTGCATTGACGAAACACAAACACGCTATCTTCTTGAACTGCTGTCTGTTCCCCCCGGAAGCCGGTATTCATTACTTGACCAGCTACGGACGGCACCGACAAAAATCAACTCAGCCTCTCTCCTCAAGGCCATTACCCGCTTGGATTCCATTCGTAATTTGGGTATTGCATTGCCAGCAATAACGCCCGTTTCCGATACCCGGATTGCCGCGCTGGCTCGTTATGCTGCGACAGCCAAAACAACCGCGCTTCAACGCCTGCCAGAAAAAAGAAAATTGGCAACACTTGTTGCGTTTGCATACTGCATGGAAGCAACGGCACAGGATGATGTCCTTGAGTTACTGGAAGCCTTACTCCGGGATCTGTTCAATGGTGCTGTTCAGGCAGATAAAAAGAACCGGCAACGTACAATTAAAGATTTGGATCAGGCTGCGGAAATACTGGCAAGAGCCTGTAAAATACTGCTTAATGATAAATTACCTGATACGGATATTCGTGACAATATATACAGCTTGATCCCCGAAGATCGGCTGGCGAACGCTGTAGATAATGTCATTTCACTTATTCGCCCAGCTAATAATGTGTATTTCAATGAACTGGATGCTAAGTTCCGCACTGTTCGCCGTTTTTTACCTGAATTACTTTCAAAAATTCATTTTGAAGGTAATGCTTCTGCCAAGACGCTGATTGATGCGCTTGTCTGGCTCGAGAATAATTTTAAGAAGAAAAAAACAGACAACGATGCTCCCCGAGAAATCATTAATAAACCGTGGCAACAACATGTCATAAGAAACGATGACAGTATCGATTTTCATGCTTATACATTTTGTGTTCTGAAAGAACTTCAGACTACACTGAAAAAAAGAGATATTTATGTCACACCCAGCTGGCGCTATGCCGATCCGCGAACCGGACTGATAGCCGGAAATGAATGGGAAGCTTTACGCCCGATTATCTGCCGTTCTCTGGGACTGTCATCAACATCAACAGCCACATTGTCAGCCATTGCGGCAGAGCTGGATACAACCTATCGTGATGTACTAAACCGGCTTCCTGAAAACCCAGCCGTAAGATTTTCAGATGCGAGTGAAAAAACAGAATTGATCCTGAGTCCTCTGGACGCAATGGAAGAAACACCGTCACTGATTGCGCTGCGACAGCGCGTAGCTGATATGCTGCCCCGCGTGGACTTACCGGAACTCATACTTGAAATTGATGCCCGGACGCAATTTACCCGTGCTTTCATCCATGTATCAGAACAGAATTCCCGGGTTTCTGATCTGAATATCAGTTTGTGTGCCATACTCATGGCTGAAGCCTGTAATACGGGACCAGAACCCTTTATTCGCAATGATATTGCCGCGCTGAAGCGTGACCGTCTGACTTGGACGGACAGCCATTATATCAGGGATGAAACGATCCGTGATGCCAATGCCATTCTGGTTTCAGCACAGGCAGGTATTTCACTGGCAGGTCTTTGGGGAGGGGGTGAGGTTGCATCAGCAGATGGTATGCGATTCGTCGTTCCTGTACGAACAGTCCATGCCGGACCTAATCCAAAATACTTTGGTAAAGGACGTGGTGTGACCTGGTATAACCTGATATCTGATCAATATTCGGGGTTAAATGACATTGTTGTACCGGGAACGCTAAGAGACAGTCTGGTCATTTTGGCTGTTGTACTGGAACAACAAACGGAAAAAATGCCTTCTCAAATCATGACCGATACGGGCGCCTACAGTGATATTATCTTCGGTCTCTTTCGTTTGTTGGGGTATCGGTTTTGCCCGCGCCTGGCGGATACAGGCGGTGCCAGATTCTGGCGCACAGATCCAAAAGCAGATTATGGTCCATTTAATTCTCTGTCCTCACATCGCCTGAATTTTGAGAAAAAAGTTGTCCCGCACTGGGATGACGTCTTACGATTGACTGCCTCACTCAAACTGGGACGTCTGAACGTTTTATCGATCATGAAAACCTTACAAACGGGCGATAGGCCAACCAGCTTGGCGCAGGCTATAGCGGAGATCGGTCGTGCAGACAAAACTATCCATATACTGACTTACCTCGATGATGAAAACAAACGACGTAAGACATTACAGCAGCTTAATCGTGGTGAAGGACGACACGCGGTAGCTAGAAATGTATTTCATGGAAAACGTGGTGAGCTGAGGCAGGCCTATCGTGAAGGGCAGGAAGATCAATTGGGTTCGTTAGGATTAGTGCTAAATATGATTGTACTGTGGAATACGATTTACATGGATGCCGCAGTACAACAACTCAGGCAAGAGGGATATCCGGTTCATGACGAAGATGTGAAGAGGTTGTCTCCACTACTATGTGAACACATTAACATGCAGGGGCGTTACACCTTTACAGTTCCAGATGCTGTCAACAGAGGTGAGTTAAGACCTTTCAATGAAGAAAATTAATCTATTGATTTATAATTAAATGGCTATTTAAATTGACCACTTAACGGCGTTCACTGTTCCATTGCTCCCGAAACCCCT
>NZ_NKHQ01000120.1:0-26483 GCF_014467265.1 Xenorhabdus sp. TS4
TATTCCAAATCAGAGGAGATGCACGATAAAGTGATAGGGACTTTCATCGAACGGGAATACTATTCTTTATAGGACAATCTAACCATTGGAGTCACGACCATGCAAACTGGGGTAAGACGGGATGTGAGATTAAGAAAAAACGTTGGAAAAACAGCTCCAGTATGCTCAAGCAGATGAAGATAATCGTCTGATAAAAGGATTAATTCGCACTTTGGAAAACATAAAGACTACATGTGCTCTGGAAGAACTTTTGCAAGAACAAAACAATAAGCCAGAAACAGTGAAAGACAATGCAAAAAATAAATAAAAAAGTGCAGGCCACATACAAAACACGGCCTGCATCTAATCCTGTATTTATTTTATCATCCAATAGATTTATAGCTCTCTCCCTCTAATTTGCTGCGCATTAGAAGGGGAGATATTGTAATAAATTTTATCACTCATAAGCGGTTCGTTTTCAATTTTCACTGAAAGAATGGAATTATCTTTAGAAATAGCATAATGACTAAAATAACTTCCTTCTCTTTCATGAGGATAATGAAAATTAGGCTTAATAAATTTTTTCATATAAGACTCACCTGGTGGATGATATTCATCTGAATAAATCACCTTCTGATCTCTGACAAAAATAATTTTATAAAAAAGGCTGGTTTCGTAATTAAACTTTGTCCCGATGATTTTTTCAATATCCTCCGGTGCGATGCCTTTGTCGATGATATACATTTTGTCCCAGTCAAAAGGAATAATTTTATTCATATCAATCAAACAGGTTGTATTTCTCTGGCAATGCTTATCGGCGTAAGCAATAATCCCTAATCTGCTGTTTCCAAAAGAAAAAAATAAAATAGCAATTCCCAGGATTAACGAAAAAATAATCATATTACTTTTGTTGACACCACGGAAAACCATCATTCCCCCCTTCATAATCAAATTTGATATGAGAAAACGGCCTTGGAATTTTAACCTTTAAAATCAAATAATTAATACTATTCCTTATGAATTTTACAACTTCATTTTTATTGTCACATCTTGCATCACGGCACTGATAAACCCAGGCAAAAAACACTCCCTTCTGCCTTTCCAACAGCAGCCTGATATTTTTAGAATTTACAATATGCTATGAAGGTATATCTTGAATTGTAGAGACAACTCCACATCACTTATTACTTACAAGCGTTTGTTATACAATTACTATTTGGTATCTTAAGTGCGGTTTACAAGATAAAAATAGATGCCTACTTCTAATATTTAGTACCAAGAGAGTTATACAGGGACACTCTGGATGACTAAAAAGTATAGTAATTGTACCCGCATTTTTTTTGATTTCAAATAGAAAAACATGGTAAGCAAATAATAAACTAGATAAATAGTTGCTAACGTGATTTTATGATAGTTTTAGGACAATCACGTGTGTCTAATTTGTTACATTAAGAAATCATCAGAAAGAGAAAGGAAATAACGGTAATTTATACATACCAGTGTACTTTTGCATTCACATATCTTACATGCCCTGTAGCAAAACGCAGATCTGTTGCCGGATACGGATCAATCAATAAGCCTTGATCGTGGTGCCTGACGGTTAAAACCCTGGACGGCTGTCTGGTGCTTATTCCTGACAATAACGAGACCCGAACTATCAAGCAACAGTACCAGCGCCAGCAAGACCAGCTCAGTGAGATTAAACTGAGGATGCGGGAACTGATTGAAGATTATAAGGCGGGATAGATAATTAAAAGGCCGAAATATTATGAAAATATTTTCAGATTATTAAAATAATGGCAAGCTCTATAATAAAAATACTTTTATTTTTATTTTTATTTTTATTTTTATTTTTATTTTTATAGGAGCCTGCCATACAACAAAAAAATTTATTGTTGACTATATATTATATTATAAAAAAATGATTCATTTTTTGTTGATTTCTTAATGTATTTTTGTAACTCCGGTTTAAACAAGAACTCTTCTTTTACATGAAACTTCCTTTTTACTATTGCTGTTAAAATATCTGAGAATATTTTATCATCTTTAATAATCCTCTTTAACTTCATGATATTTCTTGAATTATCCCTCAAGATATAATATGAATAATTCATAAGAATCATATTGGATATAAATAAATTACTGGTGGATTGCCAATTATTTGTTACATCTACTAATGACGATACTATTTTTTTATAGTTTACTTTATAGGTCTTTACAAAAACAGAAGGGTCTATTAAATGTAAGTTATAATCATTTAACTTTACAACCTCTTCAATATCTCTTGGTTTTGTCAGTAAATCAATAACACCTAATTGAAATTCCTTAATCAAAAGAAGTAAGTTTAACTCTTTATTTTTTTCTTCCTGAAAAGTGTCGTATATGAAATTTATCACATTGGAAAGCTTGTATTTTTTTCCACTATGAGAATAAAAGAATATATCACCTTCCTCAATTTTAAATCTCGTATATGAGTCATAATCCATGCTTAATTCAAAAAGAAGAAAACGAAACATAAAATTCTTTGTTTCATCATCTATATGATGGTCATGATCACCACTACAACAAGCCAATTGCAGGACATAATAAAATATAAATATATCCTGATTCATCCTTTCCCTGTTATTAATTTGAAACAAGTAAGAAAATCTAGAAAGAATTAATATAATGGATTCACAGTCCCCTTCATTGAATCCTTTCTCAATAAGCTTTTTCTTCAATCTTTTCAATGAAATTAGATCATGCCAGCGAGTAAAAGTAACGGCATTGCCGTTACTTTTTTTTGCTGCAATCAGAAATAGATCTTTTTCATCTTCTATATAGAAGATACCATCAAACGCTTTCTTACAGGATCTGACATTAAGAAAGTTTTCCAGTTTGTACGAGAATATATTATAAATATTCATTTTATGGTTTCGGGCATTTTTTCCACTTACCATCTTTTCCTCTGGATTCTATTTGGATTGATTTAATAGTTTCGTTGAATTTATCCAAAATCCTAAAACCTATTCCTTTTGCTTTAGGTTCGTTAGTTTTTGATAAAACTCCATCTTTAAATCCTGTTTCTTTATAATCGACTTTAGCTATATCTGTATGCTTGTTAAGTATATCTACACCATCTTTTTTGACAGTAATAACAGCACGATATTTTTCATTACCGGGGTTGCGCCCAGGGTTGTCATCATGGTTTACCCAAACAGCTTTTTCACCATCTTTATGAGGAATAAGCCCCCCTTTTCCACCTCTGGCAGCCATTGAACGCTGAGCCTCTAGTTTACTCATATACCGGATGATTTCGTCTTGCTTCAATCCGAGAGGATCTATCCATCCGGTCGGATTTTCCACATATGAATAATGGTTCAAACCACCTGTCAGCCCCAACGGATCAGGATGAGATATTTCATATGGTCACGGCGGGTACGGGTTTTGTCGGACATAAAGGTCAGTTGCGCGGCATAGGGATTCACCACATTCAACGGTTTAAGCAACCGTTGGGCGTTCTGGTGCAGGGCCGTGAGATACTCCCGCTCGTTCTCAGCCAACAGGCCTTCGAGCGTTTGTTTATGGCGCTGCACCGCATGGATCGCTTCGGTCTGTGCGCGGGATTCATTGACCGTCAGCACCAGACAGCGGTTCAGCAGCTCTTCATCCACATCAATGGCAGTCGTCGTCAACATCAGCATCACCGGGCCTTTCACCGTGTAGCTTTTGGTGACCAGTGTTCCGGTCGTCTCATCTTTGCCCGTGCTTGCCATCGTCAGCTCGCCATCACTTTGCAACAACTTCAACGCATAGGCGGCCTGCCGCACGCCTTCTTCTTCCGCTATCGTCAAAATCTTATGCTGGAGATGGGTTTCCCCCAGATAAAACAGACTCTGCCCGGTCATGGCACTGTACTGCACCCGCTCTTCTGCCGGTATCAGGTTCAGCACCGCCGCCATCAGGCGGCTCTTGCCTGCGGCGCTGCTGCTCTGGATCAGGACCGCTAAGGGTTTGGGCAACTTGCGGCTCACGGCGGCCAGATACCCCGCTAACAGATTGGTTGATTCACCGACCACACCACAGGCGGCTAAATCAGCGGTGATACGACTGACCAGAGCCGGATCTTGCAGCAAGGCCAGTGCGGCCTCCCGTTCAGCTTCATTCAGTTCAGGTTGCACCGCCGCCGGGTTTTTCGCCTGCTGTAGCCACTGCTCGACAGCCAGCAACACCTGCCCCAGTGAACGCCGCAGTACCCCGTCTGCCAGCCCCAGTTCGGTAGCCGCCAGCCTGGCATAACTGTTCCGGCTGCGGGCACTCATCAGATCAACGCCATCCACGAACAGCACCCCGCTTTGCCTGTCCAGCACCTGCGCATTGAGTTTCATGGCGGCAGCACCGGCTTTGACTGCTCCCATGCCCCGCAGACACCATTGCAGTGTGCCGACCGATATCAGCAGCTCGCCATTCTCGCCGGACTCACAGACAACCCCCGGTGTGGTGTTGGGGGCGGGTTCGGGAACCGTGACGGGATCAGCCGTCTGAGGCTCAACCGCAACGAGGCCAGCCACATCCTGCATCGGTACAGCACTTTCAAGCAGCAGGGCAAAGGCGCTTTCCGGCTCGGCGACCTGACACAGATAACTGTTGGCATCCCTGCCCGGCGGGAACATCACCCGCAGCGGGGTGATCCCTTTGGCGGCCAGCGCTACGGCCAGTTTCACCGCGGCTTCATTGCCGGCGCTGTCATTGTCGAAGGCGATCAGCACCTGCTTAATCCCGTACTGGGCAAAGGCCTGCCAGTGATCGGCTGTCACCCCGTTCACACCGTAAGCCGCCGTGACAGGGCGGTGTCCGGCCACCCAGAACGACAGCGCATCAATCAGCGATTCACACAGGATCAGGCTTTTCGAGGCCATCAGTGCCGCCGCATTCCAGACGCCGCCATGCGCACCCGGCAGGTAGAGATGCCTAGGGGTGCCTGCCCGCAGACGGTCAAGGATTTTGCGGCCGTACATTTCCTGCACCTGACCTGCCAGACCGATCACCGGAATGACCAGCGAACCGCTGAAGTGTTCATGCCCGCTGTCACGCAACACCCCGGCCGCCTGGAGCTGTGCGCGGATCTCCGCCCCGGCTTTCAGTTGTCGGGCGGGCAGGCGATACCCCAGCGTGCGGTTGGCAAAGCCCAGCTTAAACTGCGCCACTAATTCAGGCTGGTTCAGCCGCCGTTGGGTCAGATAGGCCTGCGCTTCCGGGGCATTGAGCAGCGTATGGTGATAAAACTCAACCACCCGTGACAGCAGCGCCTGCTGCCCGGCCACATCGCTGAGCAGTTCCGACGAGTCAACCAGCGGCTCGACCGCCGGATTGCGGCCGAGCATCGCCCGCAACCGTTCACAGGCATGACGCAGGCTCAGATTTTCCGTTTTCATCACCCAGTCGAGCACCGAACCGCCGACATCACAGCCAAAACAATGATAGAGATTTTTCGACGGGGTGATCACCATCGAGGGGGTTTTTTCCTGATGGAACGGGCACAGCACAAGCCTGTCTTTACCGCGTTTAATCACCTGCCGCCCCTGCTGCTCAAGGACGGCGACTAAAGGAACTGCGGCTTTCAGGTGCTGTAATTCTGCGTCGGGAATGCGAGCCATGTCTTAATCCTTTAAAATGCGTCAAGGTCATTATTGACCTATATAATACAGGTCAATATAATACTTTCAAGCCCAGCACTCAAAAAGGACACTTATCATGATGAACAAACACATTAACTGGCTTTGTTCATTTATGACTGATTTTGGTAAACGCCTTGCCACGCTGCGCAAGGCCAGACAGCTTACACAGATAGAACTGGCGAATTTGCTGGATATCCAGCCCAGGATGGTAGGACGCTGGGAACAGGGGCAGGTTACCCCAGCGTGCGGTTGGCAAAGCCCAGCTTAAACTGCGCCACTAATTCAGGCTGGTTCAGCCGCCGTTGGGTCAGATAGGCCTGCGCTTCCGGGGCACTGAGCAGCGTATGGTGATAAAACTCAACCACCCGTGACAGCAGCGCCTGCTGCCCGGCCACATCGCTGAGCAGTTCCGACGAGTCAACCAGCGGCTCGACCGCCGGATTGCGGCCGAGCATCGCCCGCAACCGTTCACAGGCATGACGCAGGCTCAGATTTTCCGTTTTCATCACCCAGTCGAGCACCGAACCGCCGGCATCGCAGCCAAAACAATGATAGAGATTTTTCGACGGGGTGATCACCATCGAGGGGGTTTTTTCCTGATGGAACGGGCACAGCACAAGCCTGTCTTTACCGCGTTTAATCACCTGCCGCCCCTGCTGCTCAAGGACGGCGACTAAAGGAACGGCGGCTTTCAGGTGCTGTAATTCTGCGTCGGGAATGCGAGCCATGTCTTAATCCTTTAAAATGCATCAAGGTCATTATTGACCTATATAATACAGGTCAATATAATACTTTCAAGCCCAGCACTCAAAAAGGACACTTATCATGATGAACAAACACATTAACTGGCTTTGTTCATTTATGACTGATTTTGGTAAACGCCTTGCCACGCTGCGCAAGGCCAGACAGCTTACACAGATAGAACTGGCGAATTTGCTGGATATCCAGCCCAGGATGGTAGGACGCTGGGAACAGGGGCAGGTTAAGCCCCAGTTTGATTACATCATTAAACTGGCGCAGTTACTGGAAGTCAGTATTGACCATTTACTGTTGGGTGAAGAAGGGGCAACCGCGCCCGTTTTTGATATTAAAAACAAGCGGCTAAAAGAGTTGTGTAAGCAGGTTGACGGGTTAAAAGCAGAAGATCAGGATGTGATTTGCCGCATTCTGGACATGGCAATCACCCAAGAGAAGATTAAACAGGCAATTAATATCACACACTGAGATTTAACGCATTCTGACCGTGTTGGAGCACGACCAGAATGCTAACCACAAGCAACTAATAAGGAGTTGAATGATGGCTAAGGCGCATTCTAGGCAAAACCGTGCAGTAAATAAAGCTGCCAAAACAGAACGGTATTACACTGTGGGATACGTGCCGCAAAATGGCAGGCCAAACCCCCGACCCGCAATAAATTTAACAGGCAGATGGCTTAAAGCGGCGGGCTTTGAGATTGGCGGTACACTCACCGTCAAGATTATGGAGGGCTGCATTGTGCTGATCCCTGACAGCGATGACACCCGAACCATTAAGCAACAGTACCAGCGCCAGCAAGACCAGCTCAGTGAGATTAAGCTCAGGATGCGGGAACTGATTGGGGATTATCAGGCGGGATAAAAGCAGAGTAATAAATTGTCCGGCAAGTTAAATAACCGGACAATTACAATTTAGTTAAACTATTTATTATAAATAACAGATTTATATTCTGGTGGTGTGTGAGTTAGATTATTTAATAAATCTTTTTCTTCATCACGCCACCAATATTCTTTATATTCTTCTGGCTGTTTAAATTCATATATAGATATAACACCAAGTAGTCCACATGGAGAGTCTGCCATGAAGTCCCAACCGTCTTTTTCGGCACAATACATGTCTACTTCTTCGTCATACCATATGTTAAATCCCTTCTTATCTAAGACATTAAATACAGTATTTGTTAGGTTGGAATACTCTGATAATGCTGGCATATTTGCTCCTATCTTATGATTTTAATAGCGTCATGAGGAATTTCCCCTTTAAATAAGCCTTCCACTGCTCTTTTGGCATCTTTTCTATTTTGTAGTGAACCTTTTGAATTAACTGCTTGCATAACATTTTTATGAGGAATATACGTTGTTCCATTTTTCGTTGCTTTCTTAAGATCAATTTGTGCTAATCCATTGCCAGAAGAAAATCTTTTGGTTGCAGCTTGTTCTTCAGCAACTGAAATAAACCCTGTATTTTTTCCATCAACATGATCTACGATTGAACCGTTAGTCCCTTTAGGTTGTATGCTCAATCCTGCATCATATCTAATTCTGTCTTCGATACTTAATTCTCGATAAACATACTGACATTTTTTGGAGTTTAATCCTAACGGATCGATCCAATTCGTCGGGTTAGGCACATACGCATATAAGTTTTCCCCGCCTGCCAATTTGATCGGGTCTGGCGTCAGGTACATACTTGCAACAGGCGAGTAATACCTGTGCCTATTGTAGACCAGCCCGCTCTCTTCATCCAGCCACTGGCCGGCATATTGCAGCCCCGGATTCAGTTCCGCATTTTCCCCCAACACCCCCAGCCGCAATCCATACAGACTCTGCGGCGGCCGGCGCCAGACCCGGTGCCCGGCGGCATCAAACAACGCCAGCGGCTCGCCGGTCGGGGCGCACACCGCGTACTGGGTCTGCACTTTTCCCGCGAGCAGTTCACGGCGGTTTTCCGGGTTCGGGCTAAAGAACTGCACCTGCTGCGCCAGCAACTGCCAGCCGTCGAACACCAGATGGCGGATACTGTACAGCCGGTTATGCCGGTATTCCCTAATCTCCGCCGGCACATCTCCATCCCACAGATAGGTGGTGCGCTGGCCCGCCCGTTCGCACACCTTCTCCGTGCGCCGCCCGAACGCATCATAGCGATAGGCCCACTGTTGCCCGCCCGGCGTTTGCACGCCGATGAGTTGATTCTGGCTGTTCCACCTAAACCGGGTCAGTTGCGGACGGTGACCGTCTTCCCACAACTGCAGGGCGGTCATGCGACCGGCATCATCATACTCAAACAGATGCTGCCCCAGCTGGCGTAACCGGTGCCCTTTCTGGTACAGCCGCTCCCCGTCTATCTCATTGAACCCATCAAACCGACGGGCGGGATAACCGGATGCATCATATTGATAATGCTCACGCAACCGTTCGCCATCACTGACTGATGTCACTTGTCCATTGCCGTTTACCACATAGCGCAGCCACTGCCGCTCATCATTCGCGGCCACCAGATTCAGTGCCGCATCATAGCAATATTCTCTGTCCAGTCCGGCCAGAGTTGGCTGGGGAATATCGGCCACTTCATGGGCGGCAAAAAACTCGGTGTTACGCCCGGCACGTTGTGCAGTCAGCTGTCCCATCAGGGAGTGTTCTTGCCGCAGGATAAAGCCTTTATCTGACTGGCGATGCCATTCATGGCCATCGTCATCCCGCTCAATATTGAGCGTGTGTTCACCGTTAAGATTGAATCTCCGTAGTTCACCCACCTTATTGGCTTCGAATGTGACCTGCCAGCATTGACCATCCCCTGTTTGCAGTGTTCTTGCCACAGTTGCGTTATCCGGGTAATCACGTTGGATGTCGCCGTGTGCCTGCGTTTCTTTCACTATGCGGTCTTGGTCATCGTATTCAAACGTCAGTGGCGTGTTTTCGGGGGCAATCACTTCCAGCAGCCGCCCCAGAATATCGTAACGGTAGGTGGTCGTGCCTTCTGGCGTATGCATCGCGGTCATGCGGCTGGCGGCATCGTACTCAAAACGCGTGACGTTGCCCAACGCATCCCGTTTTTCAAGGCAGTTGCCGTTACCGTCATAGGCATAGCGCCATTGCGTGCCGGCATAGTCGGTTTCAGTGATAACCCGCCCGTCCGCATCCAGCGTATAGCGGTAACTTTCGCCCTGCGGGTTAATGACTTCAACGAGTTGCAGGCTGTCGGGATCATAACGATACTGCCAGCGATGGCCTTCCCCATCGATACGTCCCACCGGCAGGTCAAAGGGTCCGTATTCGATATGCCATTGCACACCACGCGCATCCGTCCACGCGGTCAGGTTACCGTGGCGATCATGACGAAAACGCTCCAGGCTATTATTCGGGCGATCGCTTAACGCCACCCGATGATGGCGATCGTATTCCCACAGCCACAGTGCCCCGCCCCCCGATGCCAGTCGCTGCAACCGGTCATGGCTGTCGTAGCCCAGACGCAAGCTGCGGTTTTCTTCATCAAACAGCCGGGTCAGCCGCTTCTGTGTGTCATATTCCCAAGTCCGTTTGCTGCCCGCTGTATCTTCTGCCGCAATCACCAGTCCAAATGCATTGCGCGTCAGCGTGGTTTTGCTGCCATCCGGCGCGATAAAGCAGTCGGCATTGCCCTTGTCATCATACTGTTGCCACCAGACACGCCCCAGCGGATCGGTCATACTGATCAGGCGGTCAGCCTCATCGTAGTGATATTGCCAGGTTGCGCCGATGGCATCGGTAAAGGCGGTCACCAGCCCGGTATCCGCCAGATATTCCAAGGTCAGGATTTGGCCGGCCGGCAAAATTTGGCGGCACAGGTTGCCCCATTCATCATACTCGTAACGCGTAACATGACCGCACGGGGTTTCGACCTGTGTCACCTGCTGCTGGTCGTTGTAATGCCAGGTGGTGATATGGCCTTGCGGCGTGGTGGAACGGGTGATACCCGGCTCATAAGTCAGTTGTACCGGGTAAAACCCACCACTGCCCACACTATGGATGCAACGGCCCTGCGCATCATAGGTATAATCAACCGCTGTCTGGTCACCATCCGACCAGCGGCTTATCAGCCCCTGCGCGTTATAGTTATAGAACAAATGAAAGTATTGGGTACTGTCCGCCTCGGCCAAAGCGCCATTGTCGTGATAACGGTAACGTGCCATCACATCATTCAGATCATTATCGGTACGGCGAATGTCCGCTAACAGACCATCTTCACGGTAGAACAGCCTCAGCTCTGCGCCGTCACTGTGGGTCACTTTGTCCAGTTGATGCATCTCGTTATAGTGAAAATGCACCGCATTCCCGTTCCGATCACGGTGTTCGGTCAGCCGCCAGCGCTGTACGCTCGTAGGTGCCTCTTTTTCCGTAAGTGCCCGCAACGAAAAGTATTTGCGGACCGGGTTATTGCGCTCAGTCAGTACAAAGCCGGATTTTTTCCGGCTGAGCTGGAATTCAGGGTGATCCGGGTTAATGCTGTGGTCAACGCTGGCAGGCAGTGCAAAATGCAGGGAAGCCCCTTCGATGGTCAGGATTTCTATCCGGTCTCCCGTCACCAGCACACATTCCGAGAAATTATCGAACCAGTTCTCCCCCAGTAAGCCCCGCTGCCCCGGTGACCAGCTGCGGGTAAAACGCAGCGGCAGCGTCTGCCCCAGTTCCATATCGGTGCGTTGATCAAACAGCGCCCCAGTGGTGACATCAATCGGGTCACCGGTAAAGAATTTTTTCGTACTGACCCAGTAACGTTTTAAGCCCCGGGTTTCTTTAAACGCTGTTTTGGCGCACTGGACGTTTTTGCGAACCGTACTGCCGACGGTTTTCGCTCCTTTAATCGCCCCTTTCAGCACCGCCTGCCGACCAGTTTTGGTCAGCAGTTTACCCAGCCCTTTGGCCAGCCCGCGCGAAGGTGGAACGATAAATTCCACGGCGATCAACAACGCCCGTTGCCAGCCGGAAAATTCTTCCTCAATGTCCAGATAGGTGCCCTGACCGGAGCCGATAAAGACCTTGCTTGCGCCGCTCTTGATCGTGGCGCCGCACACCAGCTTGTCATTCATCCGGGCGGCGGGTTCACCATTGATAAACACCGATTCACTGCCTTGTGCTATCAGCGGTGGCGGGTGTTTACTGCAGGCGGCTAAATCGACTGTCGCCCGGGCCGCCGGCTTGCCCTCAATCAGAACATTCGGTGAACCTTTGCTGATGGCGCCATCCGGCGGCCCGATACTGTCCACCATATTCGTCACCGCCGCACTGACATCACTGATAAACCCGCCCAGCGCCAGAGTGCCCGCGGTGCCTAATGCCAATACCGCTGCGGTGGCCAATCCGCCGGTACCGACGATCACGGCGGAGGCCGCCGCAAAAACGGCCGCCCCGATCAATGCCCCGACCACTGCGCCCGCCAGCGCGCCTAAAAAGCTCGAATGCTGGATAATATCACCCTCACGCGCGGCGGCCGGGCCACGTGGCTGTGCGGGGGGCATGACTCTACCCACCGCATGGGTTGCGCCCACACGGGCTATCCGTGTGACAATGTCGTCACCCAATCCCATGATGACCTCCTGTCACGCCGCCTGAAAACTGGTGATAACCGCCAGTAACGCCTTGAGTTGCCCTTCCTCAAACGGGTGCGGTGACGTCAGGTTAAAGGCCAGCAACTGGCTGCCCCGGATTTGCAAGACTACCGTCTGGTGCATTTCCCCTTCCGGGCTTTGCCACTGGTAATCCAGCCGCCAGGCGGGTTCACCACTGAGTACCAATTGTAAACGTTGATGCTCCTGATAGCCCGGCAGGTGAGTCGCAAATTGCGCCAGCGTTTGTGCGTAATAGGTCGCCGGATCGCTGCCCTGAGGAACCGGTGTGCGGTTAATCACCAGATTAACGCCACTGTCATCCGGCAGGACAAAAACCTGCATCGTCTCATCACGCCAGTTGGCTGGAATAGTCAGGGTGCCTTCATTCATCGGGTAAGTGTGTGCGCTCATGGGGGTTTCCTTTTTTAATCTTTCTCAAATCGCTAATGGGATCAGTTCAGGGTGATCACTTTCTGGCCGTTGATAATCACAGTGTCGCCGGTAATGTGGATGTTGCCGTTCTTGTCGATCGAAATACTCCCTTTGGCATTCCCGAGGTAGAGGCCATCTTCGGTGGACTGAATGGTAATGGCGCCTTTGGCACTGAGCACACTGGTTTTTTCCACCGTCACCTGCCGGGTCCCGATGCTGCTGACTTCCAGGCCAATGACTTCCTTATGACGATCTTTACGCACCGTGATCACCTGGTTGTTGCCGACACTTTCCGTGTGATCATGCATCACCCGGGTCGCGCGGTCATTGAGGACCTCGGTGCTCATATCCTTCTGCGCATGCAATGCCAGCCGTTCACTGCCTTTCGCATCCTCAAACAGCAATTCGTTATACCCCTCCCCCTTATGGGTTTTGGAGCGGAAGGCCATCTGGGTTTTGCTGCCCGGCAGCCCGCCGGGCGGGATATTGCTGGCGTGGTAGGTCCGACCGGTGACGATCGGCTGATCCGGATCACCGTGCAGAAAATCGACGACCACTTCCTGACCGATACGTGGGATCGCCAGCATGCCCCAACCTTGTCCGGCCCACGGCTGGGTGACACGTATCCAGCAGGAACTCTGGTCATCGCTCTTGCCATAGCGATCCCACGGGAACTGGAGGCGGATACGACCGTACTGATCACAGAAAATCTCTTCGCCTGCCGGCCCCACCACTTTGGCAATCTGCGGGCCGTCAATCACCGGTTTTGGCAGTGGCGCAGGACGCCAGTGCTGGTTATGGCGGATAAAGTGGAAGTGGCTGTGCAGGGTGGTGCCCGTGCCGCTATTGGCAGTTTCCAGCGCCTGTGGCTGGCTGCCGGAATGACTGGCGCTCACCACCTGCCACGGCTGGTTCAGGTCGGCACGCGGATGGTTGCTCAGGGTGAATAATTTACCCGGCTGGATGGCAATAGCCTGGCCGCTGCCTTGTCCGGTCAGGGCATTGTTACGCAAGGCTTCCAGCCGGTAACGGGTAAAATCTTTACCGTGCGCCTCATCCTTAAAACGGCCCGGGTAGTCGTAGTGCTCGTAATACCGCTGTTGCAGGGTATCTTCCTTCATCTGCTGACTGAATTCGGCCGGCCAGGCCGGGTTTTTAAAGGTGTAATCTTTCAGTTGCACCTGAGCCGGTCGCACCTGGGCGCTACAGGTCAGGCTGCTGATGGCGGGTTCGCCCACGGTGCTCGCTTCCCCCGGCTGATAAGGGAACACCTTGCCCGGCGGCACCGAGCCGGCATCATCGGCAAACACCAGCGTGTTACGCCCGTTACCACATTCAAAGAAGTAAAAAATCCCCTCTTCCGCCGTCAACCGTTGCAGGAAAGCGAAGTCACTTTCTGGTATTGGAGCCATTTCAACTTCCAGTGAAGTCTAACTAAGTAAAATAATTTTTATAAACCACAATAAAATCAGTGTGATCTATTATTTTTACGTCTAGTTTAGTCTGTTGCAATCAAGATGCAGTGAGGGGCATAATCTGGGGCACTTACCATTTGATAATTACTATTATTCGATTACAGAGATGTTCTAATAATGAAACTCACTGCCCGACAAGTTGAAACTGCAAAACCCAAAGAAAAAACTTACAAGCTAGCCGATGGCGGTGGTCTCTATCTGGAGATTACGTCACGCGGATCTAAATATTGGCGCATGAAGTACCATCGCCCCACCGATAAAAAAGAAGACCGGATGGCGTTTGGTGTCTACCCAGCCGTGTCATTAGCCGAAGCTCGTGCTAAACGCGATGAAGCTAAAAAGCTAATGGCACAGGGCATTGACCCTAAAGCAGAGAAAAAAAGTACATCTTCTCCGGCCAAAGTGAACACCTTTGAACAGGTCGCCCGTGTTTGGCATGCCAGTAATAAGCGTTGGGATGAAAATTACCGCCAGACAATATTACGTAGCCTTGAAAAATATATTTTCCCCTGCATTGGCACACGTGATATTACCACATTACGCACCAGCCAACTGTTAGCTCCGATCAAAGCCATTGATGAACAGGGTAAACATGAAATTGCCCAGCGTTTATGCCAACGCATCACTTCGATTATGCGCTACGCCGTCCAGAATGACATTTTGGAATACAATCCGGCTAACGACATGGCAGGCGCACTGACTACTGCAAAATGTCACCACCGCCCGGCTCTGTCCCATGAATATTTACCTGATTTCCTGAGACGCTTATCCGCCTACCGTGGACGCTTAATATTCAAAATAGCCGTCGAGCTGACACTATTAACATTTGTCCGCATCAGCGAATTAAGATTCGCCCGCTGGCAGGAAATCGATCTTGAAAATGCCGTGTGGAAAATTCCTGCCACAAGAAAAACCATTGAAGGCGTTAAATTCTCTGAACGGGGCATGAAAATGAAAAATGATCACATCGTGCCGTTAAGCCATCAGGCGGTTCGGCTGATCAAAACCTTGCACAAACTGAGCGGTAACGGTGATGTGATGTTCCCCGGCGCTCACTATTCCACGAAAGTTATAGATGCAACAACGGTTAACAGAATTTTACGCAACATAGGCTACGACACTAAAACCGAGATATGTGGACACGGATTCCGGACAATGGCACGCGGGGCAATGGGGGAATCAGGTCTTTGGAGTGATGACGCCATCGAGCGCCAGCTCAGCCATATCGAACGAAACAGCGTTAGGGCAGCGTATATCCACACGTCTAAACATCTGGATGAACGGCGGCTGATGATGCAGTGGTGGGCGGATTATCTGGATGCTAACCGGGAAAAATTCATTACTCCATATGATTTTGCTAAGCCACTGCGTGATAGGAAAAACCGCTAACGCAGCCGAAACTAATTCTCGCCGCGAGAAAAATAATCTAAGAAACAGAATATAAAACACAACGCCCCAGTGTGATGGCACACATCTGAGGCGTTTCACCAATAACCATTAAGCAAGGTAAAAATGATGGCTGATACACAGCATACCCAAACTCGCCCTGAATTTACAGCCCCAAAAAAATCAAGCAATCAAAAACCGCTTGACTTGATCCAGACCGTGAAAATTTCTGCCATGTATTCTTGGCAAAATTTGTTGCCAGCTTGCGGCATTGAAATCCCGGCAAAAGGTAAGCACGGTGCTTGCCCTGTCTGCGGCGGTACTAACCGTTTCCACTTTATCGATGATCACCATCATGGCAACTGGCATTGCCGCCAGTGTGACGCCCCGAACTATGGCGATGGACTGGATTTAGTAGCAAAAACTAAAGGGATTTCGATCACTGAGGCGGCGAAAATCATTGCTGGCTCGTTGGCATTGCCTCTGCCCGAACCCAAGCCTGCCAAAGAAAACCTCTATCCAACACAACCCATTGCCGAAGGCGTCGAGGTACTGATGAAGCAGACTGTCGCCGGACAATCTCCCTATTTGATCGCAAAAGGGCTGCACTGCCCTAATCAGCGGTTATTGCCTGATAATTCGGTAGTGTTGGCACTAACAACACTGGATAAAAAAATCACTGGTGCGCAGATCATCAAACCCAATGGTGAGAAAAAATTACTGTCCGGCAGCCAGAAGAAAGGGGCGTTTATTGCCGTATCAGCACTGGAAGCACACTTCAACACGGTCATCATTACCGAAGGTTACGCCACTGCGCTCACGGTTAACCAACTCTATAAAGGCCCTGCTCTGGCGGCGCTGGATGCAGGCAATTTGCTTTCTATCGCTAAAGCCGTTAGGGAGCGTTGGCCGGACACGAAAATTATTCTGGCAGCAGATAATGACTGGCATCATCCCGACGAATTGGATAAAAACGGCAGACCAAAGGTAAATATCGGCAAGATTTCAGCAGAAAAAGCGGCTCTCGCAGTGAATGGTTGGATTACGTTGCCACCAACGGAATACAAAGCTGATTGGGATGATTATCGTCAGCAGCATGGCATTGATGCAGCAACACAGGCATTCAGTAAAGGCCTATATCAGGTAGCAGAGAAAAAAACAGTAGCAAAATCTGTGACCACTGATTCAGGTGAATACCAAGAGAAAGAATACGATCCGCTAAAACCGCATATCGATATCCGCAAGAATGGCATTTACTGGGTTGAACCGAAAGAACAAGGTGGTGAAATTGTCGAAATTGAAAAATGGCTGAGTGATCACATGGAAATCGTTGGCATTGGCAATGATGGCAGCGAAGGTTATCTCATTATTAAGCTACGTCAGGAAGGCACAGGAAAATGTATTGTTGAAGCGCTTCCCCGCCGTGAAATAGGGATGCCGGTTGGTTGGGCAAGATTGCGTTCACGGGGAATGAACATTACCGTAAAAAACAGTTTGTTGCCTGTTTTAGCTGAGCATCTGCAACGCAGCGGCGATCGCCGTGAATGGGTTGTGACACAAAAAGCAGGCTGGCATTGTGGGGCTTATGTGATGCCGGACGGTGAGATTATCGGTCAGCCCTATATGCCTGTCGCGTTCAGTGGCGGCACATCTGCCATTGCCGGTTATGTGGTCAGGGGAAGCGCCGAACAGTGGAAAACACACGTTGCGTTATTACTGCAAGGCAACCGCTCAATGATGTTGGGCGTACTGGTGGGATTGTCTGCCCCACTTAATTCACTGACAGGCGGGAGCTGCTTTGGTGTGCATTTATTCGCCCAATCCTCCGCAGGGAAAACCACCACCGTTGAGGCGGCCAGCAGCTTATACGGTGATCCCGAAGAACTGAAATTATCATGGCATGGTACTCACCACGGTTTAAACAATGAGGCCGCAGCCCGTAATGATGGTTTCATGCCCATTGACGAAATCGGACAAAGCTCGAATCCGAAGGAAGTCGCTAACAGCGCCTATAGCCTGTTTAACGGTGTCGGTAAAATTCAGGGAAAACGGGAAGGCGGAAACCGTGCCGTGATCCGCTGGAAGATTGCTGCTCTTTCAACAGGCGAGGAAGATTTAGAAACGTTTCTGATAAAAGGTGGGATCACCCCAAAAGCCGGGCAGCTTGTCAGGCTGCTCAGTGTGCCCTTTATTGATACGGCATGTTTCAATGGCTATGAGGATGGTGATTCTCATGCAAGAGCTATTAAGCGTGAATCCAAACGCTATTGTGGTGCAGCGGGTCGGGCATGGATTCAATGGCTGTCTGAGTATCAGGAGCAGGCAATCGACATGATCGCCCGTAAAGAAAAAGAATGGCTTGATGGCCTGCCAGAAGAAGCCTCAGCGCAAGTCAAGCGCGTTGCCGTGCGTTTCGCGTTACTGGATGCCGTTGGAGAGCTGGCAACCCATATCACTGGCTGGAGTAAAGAAGCGAGTCACGCTGCGATAAAACAAAGTTTCGATGACTGGTTAGCCGACTTTGGTATCGGAAACCGGGAAAAATATCAGGTGATCACGCGAACTCGTGACTTTATCCAGAAATACGGGCTGTCACGCTTTCAGCCTTATACCTACGGCAGGCCAAACGGGGATATTGATACCTCACACGCCATGAGGATTAGTGATCTTGCCGGGTATCTGGTGCATAACCGCCGTCATGATGGACAGGCGGAATACCACATTATCCCCAGTGTATTTGAAGCAGAAATATTGCAGGGGTTACAGAAGAAATCCGGCTTTGAAGCCTTAGAAGAGGCCGGAATGTTGGTTAAAGCGGAGAAAGACCGCTTTATCAGCAAAACCATCTCAGTAAACGGCACTCAGGGGCGATTTGTGGTGTTGATTTTCAGGGATGAGGATTAACCTCACGTAGGAGGAAAAAACGTTGGGATAACGGGATATTGGGATAAGAAAGATTTATTTTAAAATATATCAGTTAGTTATAGATATTTTATTTATCCCGTATTATCCCGCACTATCCCGTAACATTAGGTGATTACAAATAAAGATATATTGTGACAGTGGAAGTTATCCCGAAAAAGATTTTTCTCTGGCAGGTTGTAATTTATTGAATTTTAAATGATTTAAATTAGTTACATGATGTTACGGGATAGGCTGGGATAACATGGGATAGAGTAACGCAATGAAATATATAATAAATATGTCATTTACCCCGTTATCCCGTGAAAATTGGTGCAGTTATATAAAGATAATCGATAGTAACGGTTATATTTTTTCCAATCTCCGTATTACCGGGTTAATGTATTAGCCCGGTAATACGGAGAAGACAAGCATAGCGCGTCAGTGTCTAAGCAAGGAATGTTTTCTGGCTGGCAATCAGTTTTGCACCACATGCTGTACGCATTCCTTCCAAGGCGATTTGTTTATTCTGATACTTTAAAGTCTCACTTCCTTCCACTATTGGAAATGTATCTTCACATTTCGGGCAAACAACTAAATCACCTTTGCCTGCGACAGGAACACCTTGATAAACATAACCATCAATGGCAGTGATGACCTTACCACCATGATCGGTTTTATCGTTTAACCGGATAACGGCTTTACTTGGCATATTTACTCTCCCTACAATTGACTAAAATATTTTGATGTTATTGAAGAAACTTTTTCAGATAATCTTTGGCTGTTTTTTCCATTTCCATGATTAGAGAATCAGTATCAGAATAATATTGTTTGAACAATTTTTTATTTAAATGAGGTAAGAAAATATCCTGTTCGAACTCATGCCCTAATAAAAACATGATTAGTGTTAAAAATGCTGAGTAATTGGCATTTTCTATGCCATATTGATTCGATTTTTCAATACCAAATTGGATGAGTTTTTTTATTCTATCCTGTTTTATATATTGATGTTTTTTCGGGAATAAAGAGTTTAATAGTACATCGACGTTACTTTCATAAGTGATCCATTGAACATTTAAGTGCTCAATATTGATATTTTGAAATTTAAGAATACTGGCTTTCAGATGGTTATCTTGTTCGCCATGCACTTCATTCAAATATCGAGTGACTTCATGATAAAGCAGACTTGTTTTTTCTAATTGCCCAAGATGGGAATTATTATCAAGGATTGTTTTTATCCATGTGTATTGCGGATCAGTCTGAAATTTTGCACCAAACAAAATAAGCATATCAATATAAAACTGAATAGCACCACGTTGATCAAAACCTTCGTTTTTGGCTGCTTCTACGGCATTTTTCAGTGCTGATCTTAAGCCATCTTTACCCAATTTTATATCAAGATAGGGATAGGATTCATTACAATGGACTACCAATTCATCAATATAAGCATTGAATGAGTATTTTTTTAGCATATTCCATTGGTCTTCATTAAGTTCTATTGCCATATTTATGATATCTCCGATCATAATAGTTATCACTATAGCTGCCGGTAAAATATATTTTTCATCGTATTGAAAATCCAGCAACTATAGTTTTTTTAAATTTATTATTTATATGAATCAACCTTCCCTTCAAGGTAATCTCTGTATGTCATAATATCTTTATTTTTCTTATGCCATTCATTTTCTCTGTAAATAGAATTAAAGTGATCGTATACATATTCTCCATCAGAGATACTTCTCCTTATAAATAACTCATACTTTTTTTCTTTATGAATAAATTTAACCAAGAAAAAATCTTGAAGTGGTTTTAGTGACTCTTCATTAAATTCACTATATATATATTCATAATTTATTTTATCTTTCATTAAATTTAAAAAATCCATCATACCTATGTTTTTCAATTCAGAAAGATCACTAAACTCTTTTGAGTTATCGATTTCATCCTGTAATACTGTTGTTATGCTCAACATTTTCAATGTGTCTAGATTATCAATAGGAGTGAACTTTTTATTAATAATGAAAAAGTCACTAACTTTAATATATTGAGGTGTTTTCAACCACTCACTTGCATCAAACCAAACTTTTTTATTAGGGTATTCTGATGAATTTTCATCATATGATGGAACAAGCACAGCCATTTGATACTTTTGAGTATACATATAATAACCCACTGATGAAATTAGAAAAAAAATTATTGAAAGGAAAATTTTTCTTTTGGATACTTTCATGCTTTCCACTCGACAGGTCTATAACTTTGTAGATCTTCTTTTAACCCTGTAGGAGTATTACCTGTTTTAGGTAATCGCCAAAAACCATTTGGTGCAATCGGACCACCACCATCTTTTTCATTAAGATCTCTTGTCTTTACATCCATGTTGCGTTTTTTCATCACATCATAATCCTTTGGTTTTTCTGGCGGTGTAATATTTTTATTTCCTTTGCTTAATTCATAATTATAAACTTTACGTTCTGCTTCATATTTCTCAATAACTTTACCATATTCTTTTGCCTCTTTAATTTCTTGTGCCGTTCCATAAATTCCCACATAAGAGGAACGTTTCTCAAACGCTTTCACCTCAATGTCCCATAAATTGGCCATTTGTTGTGCTGGGCTTTTATTCTGTCCTGCATCTGGTATTCCTGTAAAATCGCCAGGGTATCCATTATCAACTGAAATACCCGCTCGGCAAGCATAAGTTGTTATTTTAGCATCGAAATCAAATATCGATTCATAGACCTTTTTAATTTCCTCTGACCCAAAAAGCCCTTCCTCAACATCCTCTCCCTCATAATGAAAAGTAGCATAATTAATAATGCCATGACTAAAAATCACCATCTCCTTAATGAGTCTTTTCTTTTCCTTCCTTTGATTTAAGAAATCGATAAGCCCTTGTTTATTTTTCACATAGATAATACGTCCATCTAATTTCTTTGTGTAATCATTAATTCTGTCAATATCCTTTTGCGTATATCCCTGCTGGAATACCACCATAATACGTTGGACAGCGTGATCTTGAGTAGCTTTAGGAAAAAGTTGTAACTGATGTAATCCACTATTAATAAATCGGTACTGATTTCCCAGTGATTCTAAAAATAGTCTCTTTGTACCTCCCCAGCTAATATCCCAAGGCCTTGTTCTGGCTCCCACCACAGTAATATAATCATACCCACTGATATACGGTTTTTCGGTGGTTGGCTCACCCGTATTTGTGAGCAGGCTGATTTTCCTTTCTTCGAGTTCCTTCAATGAACCGAAATTACCACCCCTTCGTTGGTAACTTTTCGCCAGTTTGCCGACCAGTACGGTCACTTCTTCGGGCTGGCGGGTCATAATACGATCAGTTTCACCTTTGCCATTTGTTTTACCAAATCCTCTGGCGGGAATGGAAATATAGGCATAAGGCACATTACTCACATTAACCTGATTCTCAATCGGTAATAATTTTAGCTGATGACTGAATTTTTGATTGCATTTCACGCCCGGATCACCCACTTTTCCCGCACAATTGGGCACACTGGTTGGATGGGTAACTTTACTTTTTTGTTGCTGCTCAATACCTTTGGAGGCTTTGTTTTTCAAATCTGAGAAGACGGAAGCAATACTGTTTTTGTCCATAGTCATTATTTTCCTTTCACAACGTGATGATTGTTATCAAGTTGATAACTCCACTCTTCAATATCTTTTGTGAACTCAATCAATTGTTCCGGTGTAAAAATATGCGGAATTTGATGCAGAACGCGGGGATCGTAAAAACGCAATAATGCAGTTTTGCCTGTTTTTAACCGGATATTTAACTGTGATTCAAGATGGCGGGTCAGTTTGTCCAATGACCGTGTTGAATACAGCCAGGAAACGGCGGGAGCGGCGTTCTCCAGCTGTAAGAATTTTTCTTCCCATGCCTGAGACTGGTTCATATCGAACAACCATGGCCCGGCAAACGCAATTTCCGCATCCGGGAATTGTCGGAACAACGGATTATTCGCACCTTCAAGATAAGTCAATTCATCGTCAAAGCACCGCTCATACTGTAAACCGTCTACCAGTGCATATAATTTCATTTCCGGGTAAGTTTCCCGGTATTTTTCCCATTTTTCTTTTAATGTGGCTGTCATTATTCTCCCCTCATGACCATCACTGACCCCGTTGATGCCGCTTCCATTAAGCAGGACAGGCAAATTTTTTCCGGTGGTGGGGTAACCATTTTTTCTGCCTGAGCCACATTAATAGGTGACAGCTTATCCAGCCTATCCGGTAGCTTACCGCCCCAGCCTGAGCCATTGCCCGGTGCGCCACTACCAAAGTTAACGACAGCGCTGCTGGTGATCCCGCCTGCGTCGATTTTCAGAAAATGCCCGGCGGCCTGAATAGTCAGTTCAGCCCCCGCATCAATCACAACTTTAGCGCCGGCACTCAGGTGAATTTCATTGCCACTTTGGGTTAATAGCGCATCTTCGGCCTTGATATGGAGCTTTTGCCCGGTGGACAGCGAAATATCATTGTTTGCCTGTACGCGGTATTCATTATCGATACGTAAATGCGCGTCATTTTTAATATGGTGTGTCCGGTTATGGCTAATATTGCTGGTTTCGTCATTCAGAATGTGCGTGTTCATATCTTTTTGTGCATGAATAAACACTTCCTCACTGCCCTTCGCATCCTCAAAGCGCAGTTCGTTAAAGCCTTCCCCTTTGTGGGTTTTCGTTTTAAATGTGGTGCGGGTTTTTTGGGCCGGTAAATCCAGCGGCGGGCGGTTCAGGCCATTGTAGACGCAGCCGGTGACTATCGGGCGGTCAATATCGCCGTTGAGATAGGAAACTATCACTTCCTGTCCGATACGCGGTATCGCCATAAAACCAAAGCCATGACCGTTCCAGCCCTGAGCTACACGCACCCAGCAGGAGGCGCTGTCATCCGCCTTATCGTAACGGTTCCAGTGAAAATGCACTTTAATCGCACCGTCTTTGTTGACGAAAATTTCTTCCCCTTCCGGCCCGACTACAGTTGCACTTTCATCCCCGTCTGCCTGTGGTTTGTAATGAAACGGGGGGCGCCAATCAGCATAACCATCAATAAAGCTGAAATCGTTGCTCAGTGTTGTGCCTTCGCCGCTATTGTCGCCCAGTGCCTGCGGGCAGCGACCATAATGACTGATCCCGACAATCTGCCAGCGGGTATTGAGCGGTGCATGGGGATGGTTTTCAATTTCGAAGATTTTTCCCGGCATCAGTTTGATACAGTTACTGTTGCCACTGCCACTTTGGGTCTGGTTTTTCAGTACTTCGTGCCGGTATTTTACAAACGGTTTACCTTCAGCCTCCCGCTGAAAACGGCCATAGCTCTCGTAAATGGTATACGGTGTCAGTGTGCCCATTGCCTGATATTCCGGGCTGCTTTCCAGTTGGTACACCTGAGAAAGCGGCCTGTCCGGGTTATAATCGCGATGAATACTGCGCTTCGGCGCCATGCCGACACCAAGACGAACCTGATAAATCACATCCTGCCCGTGCGCCGTATCCGGTTGTGGCTGGTATTGCAGAGGCAGGTTAGCCGTCATCCCCAGATGGCTGTCACTGAAAAACAGCGTTTCATCCTCAAACCAGAAACAGATCCCTTCTTCCGCCGCCAACCGGCAAAAAAACGCATAATCGGATTCCCGTTTCTGGGTAGTGTATTCCCGGCTCTGGTGCGGATCTTCCAGTTGGGAATCTGCCTGAACATGGTGTTTTTTCAGCAACAGATCCATGATATCTGATACACGCTGACGATGATAAATATGGCTGTCCTGATTGAGCGTCAGCCGCCAGAGATACGGACGTACCGTGAAGGTATACCGGGTTTTATTGCCATCGGTGCCACACCAGTCGGCATGGGAAATGATGCCGGTGATTTTGCGTTGCTCTGTTTCACCGTGAAAAACCTGTAATACGGCTTCTTGCATCAACAGCGCGGTTAAATCGATTTCTATCTTCGGTTTGAAAGGGTTGTCAGGCAGGGACTGAACCAGCGTCAGGTTCAGAGTAAAAAGATCAGACAGCCCTTCCCGCAGGGTAAAATCCGCCACAGCAAAGGTATTTTCGGGTAAGCTCCCTATTTGGCAAAGAAAACGTAATCCACTTTTTTGCATGATTTCTCCTGATTTTTCTGTTTCCGTTAATCGCGTTACATTTCACTGCGCAAACCAATCCGCTGCCGGAATTCCCATAACACGGCCTGCTCACCCTGCCGGTAAATTTTTAACATGATGAAATTATTCCGCACGACAAAGCACGTCAGCAGCTGATCAAGCATCCGGCAGAACTGATACATCACACCGTCATTTTCATAACACGCTGTATCAAGGTAGAGATGCAGTGTGTTGCCATTGATGGGGAGACCTTGCCGGGTGAAGTCAAGACGCTCGCCTGACTGGGCGTCAACCCGGATAATGCCGTTGATATGCTGCTGCATCCGGCGACTGAGGATGCGATCATGCCCGGCATAACAATCATACAACCGGAGAAAATCTTTCAGGGCATCGGCATGGAACAACAAGAACGGCGGGCAGTTTAAGAGGTTAATCAATGACCAGTCTGATTTTCCCATCACCATCGGCGGAAAATCCGGGGAAACCGGCGTGATATTGCGGGCGTGTAAATGGGCGGGCACGGACCCCTGTGTGAGCGTGATATCACCGACAGCCAGTTGCATGGCCTGCTCATGGTAGCCGATAACGCGCGCACAAACGGTCTGGGGGGAGAGGTTATCCGCTGCGTTTCCGTCCATCCCGTAAAAATGTATCCGGTTGTGAAGACGTCCCAGCAAATCATCGGTTATCAGCGCCTGAAAATAGACGTTACCGGGTTCACCGGCCTCCAGCAGCCAGTCACTTTTGGCGTGAAACTGGTCAATGGGTCGGAAATGGCAGGCCTTGCCACGCGGATCGTTGCCCTGATTGGCTTTCTCGCCGGGTTGTTTTGCTGTCTGGATACTGTCCACCCGGAAAAGCCGTTCTGTTTCAGCCAATGGCAGCGGATAACACGGTATCTCCGGTAACAATGAAACTGGCTGAGTGACCATCGGCACCAGATGCACCGCCGGAACACAACCCAACTGGAAGGCATCGCCCAGCGTATCAATGGGTAACTCCCCGTGCAGGCGGATAACCAGCTCACCCGTGCCATCCAGGTTTAACGGCAACTCGCATGGCTCATTGATATCTAACGTGATGAAACTGAACACATGAGGCAGGCAGTAATACTCAGTCATCTGTTGCAACCGGGCAACAGGCAGGTCGTCAGTAGGTAACAGGGGGTGCTGTAAATTCTCCGGCCAGCCCAGAAAATCACTGTGCCTGAGCCTTTTTTCGTCCTCTGCCGTGTGCCAATAGACCTCCTCAATGTGCATATCCAGCCACAAACTTAATTGGGCGGCCCGGTTTTTATCCGTTCCCAGAAAGAAGTGCAGCTTTCCACCTGACCAGCTCGGCACGGCGTTGCCCGTCTGGTGCAGAGTCAGCACAATATCACTGTATTCGCGGGTCTTTTGGATCTGTTTATCCCGTACCACAAAAGGTTCAATATGCAAGGGGCGACAGGTATGAAACGGGAAATGTTGTTCCCCGACAGTAGCAGTCACTGGTACGTTTTGCTGGATATCAGCCGTTCCCTGATGAACACTCTGATGGGGGGTAAATTGGATGATCGTGGTCGGGGGCACGGGGCGTAAGGTGTGAGGCCAGATGCGCGCGAGCATTTCATGAGTAACTTCTGGAAGGCTGTCTTCGACAGTGCTGCGCAAATTTGAAGACAGCAGAGCAAAACCTTCCAACAGACGCTGGATATCAGGATCATTGGGATGCTCCAGAAACTCGGCTAACTGCGGGTTTTCGGTGGCAGCTAACTTCATCTTTTCGCGCAAGTAGGCCAACTCTTGTTGGTACAAAGACTCCTTCTGATTTTTCACGTTGCTTTTTCCTTTCACGGAGACTCAAATGAATCATCCATCGGCATTTAATTGAAAATGTTTATAAATGATAAAGAAATCAGGATTAAATCGGCTATTATAGGGAATTTTACGTTAATTAAATTAATAAATTTTGACTTTTGTCTGATAGAACGACATTTTTGAAAACAGGCTAAATACGTCTTTGACCCTGCTCCGCAAAACCGTTAATATCTTTTCTTACAAAACCGATCCATCGCCTGTCAGGATCGCCTTCGGGTGGCGAAATAAATCTATGGTCTTCCCCGTTTTTGCAACACTCATTTTGATGTATGGTTGGCTTGCTTAAATCTATCCGGCGTCTCTATGAGTATGGATACCCGCGCCAC
>NZ_NKHQ01000121.1:0-25711 GCF_014467265.1 Xenorhabdus sp. TS4
GAACCAGCAGATAATGACCATAATCCCGCTCTTCCTCACTGAGTTGTAAACGCCAAAGCGGCACCCGAACCCAGTCGTACCAACGTTCTCCCTTTGTCCCCAATCCCGCGGAATGTTTTTCCCAAAACGAAGATGGCAGACTGTCCACAACCTTGTCGGCGCTGGTATATCTGGGCCCTTGCCACCACACGCGTTCATTTTTGGGGATCGCCAGTACAAACGGTTGATATCGGGATTCTAGCCAGCACCGCAGACGACGAGCTTGACCATACACCGTATCGGCGGTCACCCAACGACAAGGGACGCCGGCATCTAATGCGCGTTCCAACATCTGTTGGGCAAGTTGGGGTTTGGTGGCAAAGGTGACCGAGTCAGGAATGCCAGCGGCTTTACAGCGGGGCCGGTTATCTGTCCATTGTTCAGGCAGATATAAGGCCCGGTCAATAAAGGCATGGCCGCCCTGGCCGGCATAACAGAGAAAGACGCCTATCTGACTGTTTTCTATCCGTCCGGCAGTACCGCTATATTGGCGTTGGACGCCAGCAGAATGGGTCCCTTTTTTGATAAAACCGGTTTCATCGATGATGAGGATGCCTTGCTCATCACCGAGATGGTCAGTCACATAGTCGCGTAAAATATCGCGAGCCGCTTCGGCATCCCAACGGGCGCGTTCCAGAAAATATTGAATGCCATCAGGCGAGTGTTCACCCAACCATTCCGCCAGTTGCCAGCTATTTTTACGCTCAACATCACTGAGTAATCCCCTGAGATAGGCGAGGCTGCGTTGCTGTGGACTGGCATGGTGAAATAACGGTGTCAGACGCGTGTGTAATGAGAGCAGTTCTTGTTCCCAAAGGTTGACAGGTGAGTGCATTGAACACCTCCCCCTATTTTCAGGAAGAATATATCATGAGCTATCATGCCACAATGGAGCGTACGACTGTAGTACTAGGAGCTATGCAGGAAGTGGATCTTAATTATACTAGAATCTGCTATGAGACTGCTGAACGAGTTGAAAATCAGCTCAAGTCAGGGCTTTCTAAAGAAGGAATTAATGCATCATTCCACCTGCAAGGTTCTGTACCTCTCAATATTCATATCAAAGGCGTGAGTGATGTTGATTTGATCACTATTGATGAAGCATTACTGCTGGTTGACCGAGAAGGTATAAAAGCATCAAGCTATCCGGCAGCGACTAGATCAGCACTCGATGTACTCAGAACACTACGTAATAAAGCTGCTGATGTCTTGGATGCCGCATTCCCAGCGGCAAGGGTAGATAGATCAGGAGCTAAATCCCTTAAAATCACAGGTGGCTCTCTACCAAGAGAGGTCGATGTTGTTCCAGCAATATGGTGGGATACATCCAATTACCAGCGATTCCAGCAAGAGGAGTATCGCGGAATAGCTATTTATGATAGTAAAAATTATGAATATATTTGTAACTTACCCTTTCTCCATATCAAACGTATAGAAGATCGGTGTGATAGATCTTTTGGTGGTTTAAGAAAAGCGATACGTTTGCTTAAAAACCTACGGGCTGATGCGGTGATAGACGACCTGCATATTGATCTTAGTAGTTATGATATTGCATCTATCATGTATCATGCAGATATTAGTAACCTTTCGTATAACCGATTTTTTGAACTTGCAGTCCTTGCCGAAACGCAGCGGTGGCTACGGTATCTCTGTGATAATTTTTCATTTGCTCAGACATTATACGTACCTAATGAAACTCGGAAAATTTTTGAAAAGGCATCAATGTATGCTGAGCTGAAAAAGCTGTCTCAGATAACCGATAATCTAGTACGTGCAGTTGTCGGGGAAAATGATACTTACGGGGTTTATGGAATTAATATGGATTCTTCAAGAAAATATCTGAGCTCACTTGACGTTTGAATTAGAGGCAATGCTCAGGTTTGATATCTTATGTTCAGACCTGAGGTTAAGATAAAAATATAAAATTGAAAACCAACATAAGTATATAACCAACACTCTGCGCCGTGCTCTTAACTTATTATAATTAAAAGTCATATAAAATTTATATATTATTTAAAGTCAGTATATTACAAATATAACTGCAGAATGACGGATATAGATCTTTACATACCTATTATTACACATTAATTCAGTCACACTATTGTCAAAATTCAGAAAAATCGTTAATCTGAACCAACTTACTCACCATCATAGATGGTCACATAGCTGTAATGGCTATAAAAACTCCCGTAGCCTGAAAGGGAGAGCAAAATTGCGGTACATCTGCCCACCTTTGGAAGCAGATATTGTCAAGGCACCTAAACCCTCGTCTGGCAATGAAGGTCTCTAAAACTAAAAAATACACTCAAAAGGTGTTTTTATATTGCTAATCAAGTGTAGTGAACATTAGGTCATGCACTTATCTTTTATATCAACTCCCTTTATCTTCAATGAATAACAGGATGGCTTTAGTACATCCTGTTCATACTTATCACGATCACTGTCTGAAATATTCAGCGGACAATTTTTCTACATCTAAATATTTAACTCATTACTACCGTTTGATTCTTCATCTTGCGGCAACTACTGGTATTTCAACGCTCACACTACTTTTGCTAACCGTTCGCGGAACTCAAGGCGTCACTTTTTTGCGGATTTACCGCTGAAAGTGACGCCGTAGCCAAAGAACATCACAACCCTGACAGGCTAATGCCTGCTTAACCACACAGTGAATCTGACACTACATTTTATAGATTGAAAAAGTACCAAAAGGAGAACTTGACGATATCGAGGCTGGCTTTTAGCTGGTGGGGATGACCTGTTAATACAGGCGGCAGTACTGTGTACTCAACCGATACCCCGCAATACCTCAACTTGCGTTCACTCTGGCGCACAGATATCGATCAAGGGCAAGACTGGTATTTTCTGTTTTGCCGGAATGATCGCGCGCCAGAGATTGCATGTTGTTAGATATAGTAGAGCTGGTTGATTAAAGAATTGACCATATTCGAAACGCTGGGCGTTATGTCGAACGTGTTTATAACCGTTAAACTTAGTCGTTCGGTTATTGAGTCCAATAATACAATCAGTTAAAGTATTCCCGCCATTGGCTCAATCCAATGGTCAAGGTTTAGCAGCCTTGTGTTCACTGACACTGGTAGGATGTTTCTGCCAGTGCGCCTGCGTTCACCCTTTCAATGGTGATTCAGGTAGGGGAGGCTTCGGCCTCGCTGGTGTGAACCCAGTCTGCTAACCCTGCCTTGAATCACCACCATCAATATTAATTAATGGAAGGGGTAACAGGAATGAATAACAACAATGTTCAAAATGACTGGCATCAGGCCGATATCATCGCAGCATTACGTAAACGTGGTACAACCTTAGCGGCTATTTCTCGTGAAGCAGGACTCAGCTCATCAACATTAGCAAACGCACTCAGTAGGCAATGGCCTAAAGGTGAGTGGATAATTGCTAACTATCTCGGTATTCACCCCTCAGAAATCTGGCCTAGCCGTTATTTTGATAAGCAGGGTCGATTGATTGAACGTAAGGTTCGAGACAAACCACAGGAATAACCCGTTTCAACTTGTGATCAACTTTGTGAAAATGATAAATTTTTATACAAAGCCCTGAGAGTGAGATGACAGATCAATTTAAACCTCATGGCTTTTTTAACTTCACTCTTATACCAATGTATTCATGAAAATATATTAAAATCAAATACATGAACAAGTAAAAGGAGTAAAATAAATATGGGGCATTTCGAAAATTTATTTTTAATAATTTATTTAATTTCAATTAATTATATTAGTTTGCGAGTCCGCCCTTCACCATATAAATTAAGACGCTAAATAAAAATAAGCGTCTTTTTTATGTCTGAAATTCACGTATTGCAAAGCTTCTCTAAGAATTCTGGTCATCAATATCATTATGAGTTTACTCATACCATAGCTTCATTAATGTAAGTGGGCGTGTGCTCTCATCTCGATAACAAAAATTGGTGCTATTACTACTGGGGGGATGTAATGAAACTTTCAGATTTAGGCAGTAGAATTTGCATTATAGGGCCTTCAAATAGCGGTAAATCTACACTTGCTAATGCTATCTCAAAGAAATGTAACTTGAAGGTCATTCATCTGGATCAGCTTTTTCATTTACCCAATACTGACTGGCAGGAACGTTCTGTAGATGAATTCATCTCATTGCATGATATGGCAATAGAAGAAGAGAGTTGGGTGATAGATGGGAATTATAGAAAATGTTTACCACAACGGTTATCCAGAGCAACCGGGGTGATTTTATTGGATGTCTCAACACCCTCAAGCCTGTTCCGTTATGTAAATAGGACACTATTCCAACGCAATCGCTATGGTGGTCTGGAAGGTAATAGGGATAGTATCAAATGGAAAATGATCCATCATATTGCTGCTGTCACACCAAAGAGCAGAAAACGTTATGCAGCCTTGTTTGAACAATTAACCACACCCAAGATCAAATTGACATCCATTAAAGAAATTAAGGAACAATTTGATAAGTGGGAACTTATTCGGTAGTTACTTATATAAAGTATTTTCATCATGTGGGAAAAGTATATTAAATGGATAAACTAACAGAATTATTTGCCGATGTAGCAGATGCAATAAAAAATTAATCACGACAATACATCCGAAAAAGCCTCGCTAAATGTTCTCCTGCGGGAGTTAATTTTGTATCCCTGCGTTGAATAAGTCCAAAAGTCGCAAACGGCAATTGTTCTCTAAGGTTTAAAGCGACAAATTGCTGATCAAATAGAGCCTCATTAACCACATCTGTCGCCACAATCGTTAAAAAATCACTTTCGGCAACTAAGCTCATGCAAGACATCAATGTTTCACATGTAACACTAAAGATTGGTGGTTAATTCCTTCAAAGAAGTGGCATTCGCTTTGGGATGTCCTTTCCGTACAATGACTTTGTACTCTTTTTCCATCAGTTTTTCGAAATTCAATTCTGTATCCAGACTGTCGGGATAATATAGCAGAATCAACATAACATGACATACTCAATATACTCCGTAAACAACGCATCAACTGAACATCTTTTTTGCCTCCTTATCGCTTTTGCTCCGCCCCATTTGTGTTCTATAGGATTCAAATCCGGACTATAAGCGGGAAGCCATTCCAGTTGACATCTGCTGTCTGCTATCGCTTGTATCGTGTCATTCCGTTTATGGAAAGGCGCATTATCCATCACTATCACGGCGCCGTGTGGAAGCTTTGGCAGCAAATCTTGCGTCATCCACGCATAAAAAACATCGGCATTAATATTCTCGGTAAATAAGCTTAAGGTGACGAAGGTATTTTCGAGAATGGCACCAATGACGTTGATACGGCCTTTTGCGTGCCAATCATGCATACCAAAACAGCGTAACCCTTTTTCCGAATATCCATGTTTACGTGGCATCGATTGAGCAAAACCACTTTCATCCAAAATGCTGTGACTTATGCCGGTAATAACACGCTATCGTGCAGTGACGAGGACGGCATGATCATAGATGGCTGTGTTGTTAAGCTGCGCAATGTTGGTATGGCTCAGGAGTGTGATTTTATCGAGCACCACTACGTTAGCGGCATGTCTAAACGTGAGATTGGCCGCAAGTTCAAGCTCAGTGAAAGCGAAGTCAGAAAGCAAATGCTGGTGGCTGAAAGTTTTATTCTTAGGTGTCTGGAGGTTTTGGACGAACCATTAGAACTTGACCTAATCTATGGCTTCCACGGTAACAGGGCGAATTTGTCCAGTTCAGCATTGAGCGTCCAATAGTAGAAAGCCTACCCATTGCCCGTATACCCGCGCGAACGGCTACTGCCAAATGTGGCGGTTGTACGTCAGTATTACTGACTCGCAAATAACGTTAACTGGACAAATTAGGCCAGTTAGCTAAGGCGGAATTCCGCCTTTGATTAATCCGATCACTTCCACCAGCTCATAGGGGTAAAACTCAGGCATTACGGGCAATGTAAAGCTCTTTATAGGGCTAGACACAGTCTCTATAACCAATTGATAAAGTCCAAATACTGCGAAACGCCGAGTTTGAACCGATATGCAGAAAAGCACATCGCCCAGCTTCCTGCATTGCAGGTTTCTGAGAATATCAATGGGTTAGATTTAATTCCGGTGTTTTACCAGAATCGACCTAATTCACTGTAATATAGAGCCTGTTCAGAATCTTTACTAAAACTCCTTTTAAAACCCTTTACATTAGGTAAAACCCGTATACTCTGTTTTTAACATATTTTTACCCTTAACCTTTTTGACGCAAACTAAACTCATAGTGCATGGGGAATATTTAAAGATGTCGTTATTAGATGCTGATAGATTTGGAGGAAATTGGATATTTCGCTTCAATCAAACTCTGAATTTTCCCCTTAAGTTCTCTTCGACTATGCAAAATGGGGCCTGTAGTAGTTTGGTAATGGCTTGGGTAAAGATGCACAAATTAGGAAAGTCCCACTTATTCCCAGGAAATATAAGACTACCTAGCTATATAAAAATAGTTGAAAACCTTAAAGCTCAAAGCATAGATCACCTGAAATTTCTGCGTGAAAACGGATTATTTACTATGCATGCCAGCCGTTATGAGGGAGACAATTTTGTAAAAAATTTAGCTACTATCCATGAAGGTTATGAAGCTTTAGCGTATGAAAATCATGCTATTGGCCTAGCTGTAACTGCCCAGGGAGTTGATTGTTTCGACCCCAATTTTGGTTGCGTCCATTTCCCGACGCGTCAAAATTTTATAACATGGTTTCAAGAAAGCTATTGGCCTAATCGTTGGGGAATAGGGACGATGGTGAGGCCATGTAATTCCATTTTAGTGTTCCAATTGTATCAATCTAGAAGCCATGATCGTGCATAGACGCCAAGCTATATAGTTATACCTTGCCCGTAACCCCACCAGCAACGTGATTCCGTCTACTAAACGGAATTAAGCCAATTCAGTTAGTTAGACATTCCTCGGCAATACCTCAGGTCGTTCAACTTCCACCATTGGTGTAAGTCAATAATAATCAAAAAGTCATATAGCCAGCCTACCCATAACCATTTGATTAGGCTTAATTGTTCCATCCCAGCACTATCAGAATTTGGACAAAAACCACCAGCTATAGCACAATGTTATTCGATGGGGCTATCTCGACGGAGAGAAAAGCGGTACGCCTTACCGCCTGCCTCATCACCTCCATTATTAAGGCACAACGTTATAAGGCGGACGTGATGAAAGAGCCAAAGCCAAAATCTTTAATATATCCATTTGAAAACCTCTCTATAACCGCAGGATTAGCGGCAATCAACGCAACCGAACCCCCTTTAAAAGTTGAACCTCATCATCTCACCTCTTGGTTTAAAGAGGGGATTATTGCCCGCTATATGTTGCTTGATGATATCCGCGAAATGTGGGGTAGCGAGGCGTTGAGCGCTGAATTTGAGAAAATATTCGGTGTAGTTAAACATTGTACGTTAATCGCCTCTAGGTCATGATACCAATTTATTGATAGTGATGAATGTTTAAATAATACCCTATGACCCTGTCATGTATTTCGATGGATTTTGAAAAAGACAACGTTTTGCGAGCCAGTCTTGCTAAATGTTGACGAAGATTCAGATTATGTCTCTCTATGCGTTGTGTATCACGCTTACTGACCACATGCAGTTCCCCGCCAGTGTTTTTTCATAGCTTCTCCAGCCATCGGTCATGTAGATCACAATGTTGAAGGGAGCCAGTAGCGCCATCAGACGCACCAATGTCTTCTTTGTTCTTGGGCCAAAAACGTGGGCGATCACTTTCCGTCTACTTCAGTGCCGGGAGCAATGGCTTCTGTTATCGATTTGGGTTTCCCGGGACGACAAGCGGCATAAGTGAATTCCCGTTGCCAAGAATGACGGCAGGACTGGCAAAGATAACGTTGATGACCAGAGCGAGAACGCCCATTACGGTGGATCCCTTTAACTGCACCACAAGATGGGCAGGTCACATCAGTCTTTGCCATCTGAATGTTCTCCAAATAGACAGACTATATATGAGTCAATAAATTGATGTCATGACCAGTTATCGGAATTGATCTGGCAAAGCGAGTGTTTCAATTACATATTGCATCCCCGCTTGGAAAAATGATTAAAAATACGGTGGTTTCACGCGATAAACTGACAGCTTTCATTGCACAATAACCCCCTTCAAAAATTGTAATGGAAGCCTGTGGGAGTGCAAATTACTGGAGTCGCCAATTTAAACGCTTTGGTCACGAAGTGAAGCAAATCAGTCCCCAATATGTCGCGCCCTTCAGAATGGGCAGCAAGAATGATAAAAATGATGCCATGGCGAGTGTGGAAGCAGACAGTCGCCCGGGAATGCGTTATGTGCCGGAAAAAACGATAGAACAACAAGATATTCAATCTCTGCACAGAGTGCGTCAGCGTCTAATGAAAAACAGAACGGCGCTGATTAATCAAATCCGGGGATTAGGCTTGGAATATGGCATTGCTATCCCAGAAAGTGCTCACAAAGTCGAGCAATGTTTACCTGATCATCTGGAAAACGCGAAAAATGACCTGACGCCAATGAGCCGTGAACTGTTTCAGGGACAGTTGTTTGAACTCAAAGAACAACAGCAGCGCCTGATGAAGCTGAATAAACGCCTTGACCCCCTGAATGCGCAACAGGAAGATATCGGGCGATTACTGACACTGCCAGGTATCGGTCCGCTGGGAGCATCGGCCCTGCTAGTCGCCTTGGGCGACAGCAGTGACTTCAAAAATGGCCGCCATTTTGCCAGCTAATTGGGGCTGGTACCAAGGGAACATAGCAGCGGAGGCAAAGTCAGGTTATTGGGGATCACGAAACGCGGAGATAGCTATTTGCGTGGAATACGGATCCATGGTGCCCGCTCAGTGGCTTATCGGGTGCAAAAACTCCCCGACGAACGATGTAATGGATTGCAGCGTTGGTTAAAAGGCGTGATAACCCGTAGCGGACTCAATAAGGCAGCAGTAGCGCTGGAAAATAAAAATACCCGAATAGCGTGGGCATTGGTCAACCAACAATCGAGTTATGAAGCGCGATGAGTAACCTTTTATGTAGCAAAAGTCCATAAGTTGATGTCATTGACAGGTAGTACCGACTCTCTGTGAACCTGGTAACCCGATCAGTCTATCGAGACTGTTGAATTAATGAGGACAGAGAGTGCGGATTTTCATCAGGGCTCACTGAAGCCGAATATATGTTTGCGACTACGTTGTCAAAAAAATTTACCCACCCACTTGAATTAAATCGGTGTCCATATATAGCGGGTTAGCTTTAGAAAGGTAACTTACATTGAGCTATATATAGAGTAGAGCTTGTAGTGGGTATTGTATAAAATGTCCTAAACATTACATACGAGAACATTAAACTATGAGTTCACTCACACTAAGAAAGGCTCTAAGTGTGTTGGCCAAATCATCATCGTTTTCGGTTGCGACACTTACAAATCGGCGCAGAGATGTATTTGATGATCTAAAACAACAACTCTTTGTTGAGCAGAAAATTGAATCAGATCTTAAAAAATGCCTGGATTCTCTGAACAATAGGGAAATTGTTTTTCTTTGTGGTAGTAGTGGTGATGGTAAATCAGAAATTCTTACTCGTTGCTATGAGCGTTATCAACATAAGTATGACTTCCATCTTGATGCTACGCACAGTTTTGCCCCTCATCAGTCGGCAATAGAGACGCTTGATAAACTTTTTGATACGCATAAAGAAGGTAATCGTCCGTTAGTATTGGGTATTAATACAGGGATGCTTGCCAATTTTTCAATGGAAGGTTCAGAGCGTCATCACGAAATTAAAGCCACTATTGATTATTTTTTTAATGATAGTTCTAACGTTCAAACTCCATACTATATAGACGGGTGTTATTTTTTTGATTTTGAACATTATCCTAAATTTCAGTTTAATGAAGGAAAAAACTACTCATCTTTTGCTAAAGCATTGATTATCCAGCTAACTGAGCCTAATGAAGAAAATTTATTTTATGTCATAGCTAACAAGGATGAACAAGCTGGCCGGGATCTACGGATTGTTGCCAATTTTAAATTACTGAGTATGCCTAGCGTACAAGATGTCATTATTACGCAGCTGTTTAAAACCCGTTTGATGAAAGATCAGTTTGTTACGGTTCGTGCATTACTCGATTTACTTCATCATTTACTGCTCGGGTCTGGTTATTTATTTGATAATCTTTTTGTTGGTGAAGAAAACGAGTTAGTGCAAAGAATGACTGATTTTGATCCAGCTAGTTTACATACATATGAATTAGATCAGTTTATTCTGCGTTATGAGTTAGGATTACTTGATTCTGATTTAGATGAGTTTTTGACGGCATTGGCTCAGCAACATATTTATTTTGATAGACACCAGGCAAAGCAGGGAGATGCGGCATCACTGATTCGTTTATTTTGTTTGTTGCGAGAAGATGACTTTGGGAATAACTATCATCGAAAATTTGTACCATTTTTTCGGGAAAATTTACTGGAAAAATATGCTGACATTTGGCACTTACACGCAAATTATCTCGGTGAGCATACCCAAAAAATAGAGTTGCGCCGTTTCTATTCTTCGGAATTGATAGCAGGCATACAGCGCTATGCTAACCGTAAGGCACCAGAACTGACTACCAACAAAGATGAGCTATTTTTGGGAGTATTTGGTTCAATAAAGGTTACTGCACCAGTAGCCCTTAAAGCAGACTATGATGCGATCTTAAATAAGAATGTTACGAAGCCTGCTTATTTTGATGCTCATCTTAAAATAGATAATCATGCACTGAAACCAATAAGTATTAACCTGAATTTATTTGAATTACTTAGCAAGCTTAATAATGGATATCGCCCTAATAAATACGATAAAAATGCCATAGTTTTGTTAGATGAAATTGTGGAACAGATCACCGAGCGGGCAAAATTAAGTTCATCTCTTAAATTTTATGATGGCAGGAAAACTTATATCGCCAAGAAAGATGATGACATGATTACCATCAGCGGTATGAGTGGAGTATCCTAATGTATCCTATAAAAGAATATTTAGAAGTTAGTAATAATCAATTAGATAGTTATCTTCCCGTTCGTAACAAGAATAATGCTTTCGACTGGAATGTAGTGACTGGGTTAGTTTTGAGTTACGCCCTAAAACGTCAGGTCAAGGAGTATGATTTTGAACAGTTCAAAAAAGACTGTAAAGAATATTTACTTATGCAGCTTGATGAGCCTGCATTTTGGTCTGTATTGGAGCGTATGTACTTTGCTAATAAAGATATTTTTAAAATCTCCCCTCTTTTTTTATTGTTTCATGCTCAATTTAGTGGAACTGGTTCAGGTAAAAGTATTCTCGGAGCAGCAAACTGGCGTTTAGGGGCTCTCTTTGCCAATTTGATGGGAAACTTTAGTCTCGAAAACCCCTTACGTGATCGACTTAATTTCCTTGAACAACGTATGCTTGTTATTTTGGAAAAAAATTTACGATTATTAGGTAAAGGCCCATTTGCTGAAGAGCAACCCTACTTGCCTTATCTAGTGAAATGTTTTCAGCAAGATCTTGAGTTCTTAGCTGAGCATCCTCAATATTTACTACAAGAGCTTGGCAATATGCTTCGTTTATATGCCTTTACCTATTGTGCTCAGTTGGCGTTAAATATAGAAGATTGGCGACGTGGCGAGCCTAAAAGCAAATCTTTGTATTTTATTTTGGATACAGAAAAAGCCAGCTCCGAAAGGGAAAAAGTAAAACGTTTTGGCTATAAGCTCCTTGAAGGTGAACAAGAGAAGCTATTTCCTATTCTTTCTGCACTTGAGGTTTTGCAATGGCATGAAACAGTGGGGAGAAAACGCCCTCTATGGCAGATTTATCAAGATGTTCTAGCCTATCCAGAACAAGCTACGATTTTGTCTCGTATGAATAATTACCTCAAAGATTTTATTAACGATCGACGTCTTCCAGAAAGAGAGTCTGCTTTAAGTATTGAAAGTGCTTTTGATCAACTTTTATTCGTAGCTAAGGAGCAATTTCTTGACAAAAAAACAACTCGTTTAGGTATTAATCGTAAATATGTTAAAGAACTAGAAAGCGAAATTTGTTCTGGTTTTATTCAAGCCCGTGGGCGAGCAGGAAAAGTTTTAGTGCTTAATCAGGATCGACTTTTGTTGTTAACTAATCTTGCCATTGGAAAAAATGAAAAATTGCGTCTTCATGAGTTATTACTTTGTTTTGAGCAACGTGGTTTTTACCTTGATAACCAATCTTCTTTATCTTTGGTTGCCTTTTACGAGCGGATGGGAAATGTGGAACGCATGAGTGATAGTGGAGACGCCGTTTATGTCCGTAAGACAGTATGAAACTTTTCTGGTTCAGTCTCTTCTTGAATGGGTAGACAATTTCATCCAGCCCGGGGAGCGTTATCAATTTAAATCACCGGATACTGATAATGCCTTAAAACTTTATCAGGCCTTTGCAGCCTTATCTGATGGATATACTTTTGCGTTACCTTCAGGTGATCAGCAAACCAATCAATTAGTACCTTGTATTTACTGTCGTGATGGTATTCAGTTAATCCCCGTTTTACAAGGCGAAGGAGATCTGGCATTTACAGAGAATTATATATCTCATCTTCGTGACAAAGTGTCTGGTCGTGATGATATCTTTACTAAATCAGCGTTGTTGATCATTCATAACAGTATGTTAGATACATTACTAAACAGTACTAAAGACTTGGCAGCACCGGAAGCGATATGGCATCCGGAAAAATTCAGTAAAAAGATAGAAGATTTGATTGCACCGGGAAATAAAGGGTATGAATTATCCCGCTGCTTATTGGATGATCAACTGGCAATGATCCTTGAGGAAGGTGCCACAGTATTCGGTTTTGCTCCACTTTATCGTTCATTGGAGAATGGCCTTTTAGAATTTTCAGAATTAGGGCTATTTAATGATCCGACTATAACAAATATGGATATTACAAAAGGACAGATTCGAAGCAGACTTGATGAAAACCGTAAGCTGTATAGTTCTATTAAGGATAGTGTTGAACGCTATGGTGACCAGCTTGAAAGTGTATTGACTGAATTTAGCCCGAAATTCATTCAAGAGCATTTTGAAGAAAAAAATGACTGGCAATCGCTTGATTTCTCAATTTATCTTCAAGAAAAGAAAGATTGCCAAGTGCAAAGTTTGCGATTTGAAGCAGTTACTGCACCTGGCAGTACTCTTGTTTGGCAACGAACAAAAAGTGAGACAAAGGCGGGACAAAAAGATATCAGCTTATTAGTTCAATCTCCGGTAGCTCAACGGCTTGTAGAACTGGATTTTTCTTTCTTAGGTAATGACCTGCAAGATAACCAAATAAAAATCACTCATAACAAAAGCCTAAAAAAACAGCAGGTATGGTCGATAAATCGTGCGGGGGGAAAATATTCTCGCATGAAAGTCGCGATTCCTTTTGATGGACACCCGAACTTTCTTAGTTTGGAGTTGATTAATCGGGATAATAGGGCAGAAGAATACAAGTTTAGAATATTAATAATTGAGCAAAATAGCTTTTATCTTGATGAGATTAAAACTAACTATCGTATTGAACCTGGTAAACAACAAATTACTCTACAACTGGAAGAAAACCAGTTACGCATTGCACAAAGTAGTGACAATATTTGTAGCTTGGAGGAAGATGAGAACGAGGTTGATATTCATAAGTTCTCGATAGTAGACTTTGAAACTTTGGCGAATCAGAGTGAGTTAATTAATTTTAGACTCATTTCGGGTGAAAATTATCTGACAATTAATGTTGAAGGCCCTGGCGCAGAAGAAAAGATTACGCTGCCATTACTTTTTGATCAAAGTCGTTTTGCTAACTTACGCAAAGAAGAAGGAAATGCTGAATATAACCGTGCTAAGCGACGAGTTATATTTGACAATATTGAGCATACGGTAGTTGGTATTCGTTTGCAGTTGTTAGGAATGGAAGCAGAGATGGTGGATAGTGGCCTGCTTTATGTTCCTGCTTCTGGTGAAGCATACGTACTGGATAAATTGCGCACAGTAAATGTAGCTTTGTATGATGCATATAGAGCTTTATTTATCTACTATCAGCAGCGTAAAACTCTACCTAGTTTAGTTGCGTGGTCTGATGAATATCGTTGTTTGGTAGCCGCTGTACTGGATTCATTTGAAATAGCATTGGGTGATATTAGCCTAAATAAGGTGCTTAATGATGACGAAAAGTGTCTGTTACGTTTGGGAATTCACTGTAACGAAAATAATAAACGCCTCTCCCCATTACACCCCTTGGTATTAGCATATCATTTACAATTAGTTGAAGAATGTGATGATTCATTTTCGGAGTTACCTGACGTTACCCTTGATCGTTTGGTAGCTTCTGGATTAATGCCTTTTGTTTACCATAGTGAGCATGAGTTTGCTCAATTACAGCCAGTCAAAGAAAATAGTTTCTGGATAGATGTTGTTCCTCAGCGTTTAGTCAGCCATGATTATGTTAAACGGCTGGTGCGAGATAAACTCAACGAATTTACTCATGCCTACTCCAGACTATTCAATGGAGTAGGCAATAGTACTTTGATAGTCAATGCAATTAATCAAGGTATTGCAAAAGAGCTATTTTTAGGACTCGTCGATTATTTCAAGCACAAAAAAGAAGACGCAACGGCTATTCATGTCAATTTTTATGATGAGCAGTTGATGCAAAATGACTTTGATCGTTTTGCTGAAATGGGATCTTATGATGATCTTAAAAATTGGTTGGGATTGAAAAGAGAAGATGCAGATCTGTTGATTGACTTGATTCGTAGTCGTCTCACTTTTAGTAAATTTTCAATACCAACAGATAATAAAAATCTAGCTTATGCTCATTTAGCATTTTTCAGTAACAATGCTCCTGTTGATTGTCGTTTTGTTGATATGAATAAGGCGCTGAGTGGTGTGCTCTGTAATGGATTACTTGCCGGGGAAGGGGCAGAAACTCTGGAAGATGCTTATTTTACTGCCTTTGGTTTGCGTCAGGTTGATGTCGAATCATACCGAGCTTTGCGTATAGCCCGTTTGTTAGGCATATTATGGCAGCCTGCTCGTCAAAGTAATACTCAGTATTTAGGGTTGGGAATTGGATTAGCTGTTAGCGCTGATTTCAAAGAATTGCTTACTCGTTCTTATAATAGTTCTTTGTGGACAACGGTTATTGACCCTAAGGTTACCCTTGATTTTTTCACTAGCCAAAAAGACATAGTACTGATCCATTATTCAGATCAATACACCAGTTGTACTGGATACGATGCTGTAACTGTGACTAAACAGGTAGATCTTTTCCAGCGTTTACTCAGTATGGAAGATGGTGATGGGAAAGAGTATAGGGTAGGCAGTGATCGTTTGCTTTCAGAGTTCAATGCCTTCAATGGTGAGTGGTTGCTAAAAATGTTGCGTGCCACTGATAAAGAACGTAAAGAAAAACACGGTATTATTGGTGCCTATAAATTTGTTCAGGCTATGTTATGGCATTCAGATATCTGTTGGATTCCACTTTCTGTAGCTGAAATGATCCGAGTATCCGGCAATATCGGCCTCAAAATGAATGAAAGTGAGTTTTCCCGTAATTTACAGGGATACCGTAAGGGAGCTATTTCAGACGATGTATTATTTGTTGGCTTCAAAGGCGACAAACTTTACTTACTTCCTTTAGAAGTAAAAACGGGTGTTCGGCCAGACTATCGTTATGCGGGTCAACAGGCGAGTGAACTTAAACGTTATTTGCAAGAAGACTTGCTGGGGAAAGAAACTATGGCGGCACGCCTTTATCGTGCTTTGTTTGTTCGCCAGGTCCTTATGCAAGTTGAGAAACTCCATCTCTATCGTGTGCTAGATAGCAAGATGTTGGAACCATTGTTATCGCGTAGGGAATGGTGGTTAACAGGCAATTACCAGCTGGGTCAATTGTACGATTATGTTGATGGTATTGTGCTTGCTCATGTTGAGAATAATAGCTGTTTTGAGCCTTCATGCCAGATAACAGATAAAAAAATATTACAAATTGAGTTGCCGTATTCTCTGCTTTCTTCTCTGATAGCATCTGATTGTGTGGATAAGTTAGATGAACTGGTAACTAGCTTCAATATCCCTAGGCATTATATGCTTATTAGCTCTGTAGATAAAGAGCAGACCAATGATTCTGAGATAAGTAAAGAACAAGGCATTCAATCTGAAGTTGTTATTGGATCTGCTAAGACTGCTGTTATTGCTACAACTGATATTGATGTTTCTGCATCTACTTCGATTGTGGAAAATCAAACGCCATTACGAGTGTTGTTTGGTCATGAGTCTTTACGACAGAATCCGCTCTATTGGGAACCAACTAATACTGCGAAATTTATGAATACCAATACCGGTATTATAGGTACAATGGGGACGGGTAAGACTCAATTTACTAAATCTTTAGTAACACAATTAATCCGTAATCAGATAAATAACGTTAACGGAGCTCCAATCGGTCTTTTGATCTTTGACTATAAGTCGGATTATGTTGATGAAGATTTTCTTATTGCAACAGGAGCTAAGAAATATAAGTTATTTAAATTGCCGTATAACCCACTTTCTTTGTTTGGTGATACACCGATGTTACCAATACATACGGCAGGAGGATTTGCAGAAACCATGAGTCGAGCTTATGGGTTAGGTCATAAGCAGCAGCTTAAGTTAGAAAACTTGATCTTAGAGTGTTACGAGGAAGCAGGGATTAGCCCAGAGGATTCGAGGACATGGGAAAAAACTGCGCCAACAATTGAAGATGTATGGCAGAAGTTTCTTGCTCAAGAAAAAGTAGAAGAGGATTCTCTTTACGCTGCGTTGTCAAAATTAGCTCGATACAAAATCTTTGAAACTATTCCAGAGAATATGAGCAGCCTGTATGAGTTGATTGATGGAGTTACAGTGATTGAACTGGCTGGATATCCGTCAGAGATTCAAAATCTTGTTGTGGCACTAACATTAGATCTCTTTTATGCGCAAATGCAAAAGCGTGGTAAGCCAATGGTAATTGGAGATTACCGTCAAGTGACTAAGATGATTTTGGTCGATGAAGCTGATAATTTTATGCGCCAGGATTTTTCTAGTCTACGTAAGATCCTCAAAGAGGGACGTGAATATGGTGTTGGTGTGATCCTCTCGACACAGGAAATTACTCACTTTAAAACTGGCGAAAATAATTACTCATCCTATATTTTGACGTGGATTATTCACCGCGTGGCTGAAATTAAGAATGCGGATATTAAGGCCGTATTTAATGTTGATGATAAAGGTGAGCAAGAGTCACTGATGGAACAAATTCGTCGGTTAGATAAGCATTTTAGCCTTTATATTGATGGTTCTAAAAATGTTCAGAAAATGCGTGATAGGGCATTTTGGGAGCTTTAAAAATAAAATTATTAATGCTTTTTAAAAAGGATTTCTCTGATGGTTACAATCACTGATTTTATTATATTGAATAAAAAATTAGAAAAATATTATAAATTACTATGTGACATAACTGGATATGATGATTCAAAACTAATGTCACCCGTAAAGATGAAGAGATTTGGTTTTTATTTCTACATATTAGAAAATGTATGTGATATGGAAAGTAATAATGATGACATTATTGATGCTATCATTGACACTGAGTTTAACAAAGAGTTCTTTAACGATATAATTAATGATTTTGGAATGGATGCTGTTTACATTAATGAGGATAAAAAGTGTGTTAAGTTATTTAATTTTAAGTATAGAGAGAGTTTCAATAATGATAAAACACAGAGTTTGAATGATAGTTTTATATCAACAAAATTTTTAAACCTTTGTTTATGTACAGATAAAAAAGAGTTTGATAAATACCCTGAGAAATTGAAGTGTAAGCTAAAAAAACTTAATGATATATTTCTGACTCCTAAAGATGTATGGGATGTGACACTCTATCAGGTAAGTAACGAAGCTAAGGAGGTTAAAACGGTTAACTCTGAGTTGGAGAACTTAGCCTCTGTTTATCAAATAAATATAAAACCCCTCGCGCTACCAACGATATCTCAATTCATGTCAATTAGACCGAAAGATATCAATGCGAGTATGATCCTAAGCAAAGATGCATTAATGTGTTATAGTGAGGATAGTAAAGCGACAGCAAAGTCTTATGTTTTAAGAGTTAGATGTGATGAAATTATACGTATAACATCTAATGATGAGCAACTAAGGTTGGATAAAAATATAGAAGATATCTCGGTTTTGGCCAATTCAATCCTTGAATATGGAGTTTTGTTTGATAATGTAAGGGGATTTGTTAAAAACTCAAAATATAACCCAAATATTAGTGATACGATAAAAAACAATCCAACAAAATTCTTTATGTATAATAATGGAATTACGATAGTTGCTAATTCAATAGCTGCAACGAACTTAGCTGGAAATAGAACTATGAGATTGGATATTAATGGTTTTCAAATCGTAAATGGAGGACAAACTCTCAGAACTATTCATGAATTCAATAAAGAAAACTCTGATAACATTAGCAACTATCTGTGTAATGCTGAAGTATTGTTACGAGTTTTCATGCCTGATATTGACTCTAATGATATACATAAAATTGCTGAATATACTAATAGTCAGAACTCGATTAAGCCCTCTGATTTAAAATCATTGTCAACTGAACAGATAAATATTGAACGATATTTGGATGTACATGATATCGCTTACATAAGAAAATCCGGGGATACAGGCTCCGATGAAGGGAAGAAATACAAGTTTATAATAAAAATGGAAACCTTTGGTCAAATATTAAAAGCTGTAAGTGGTTATCCTGAGAAGTCTACAAATAGTATGAAAGATATTTTTGAAAAAGATTACAATAATTTATTTATTCATAATTTTGATATAAAAAGGGCACCAGAGCTTATAACATATTATTATGATGTGATTAAGGCTTATAAGGAGTCAAGCTTCAATGGTAATCAAATAAAATATTTTTATATCCTCTATATTAAATGTCGTAGAGTTAACGATTCATATAGTCATTTGATTAATAAATTAGAGAGTTGTATTTCTGAATATGAAATGGAGGATATTTCTACAGTGAGAAAAATGGGTTTGTTAAAATTCAAGGAATTTGTTAATAACAAATTTAATATTTAATGTATGAATCCCCCATACATATAAGTATGGGGGCATACTTCTATAAATTAAGAGATAGATTTTTTAAATTCCGGTAATTCCTCAATGCTGCAATTCCATCTTCAACATGAGCAGCCCATGCCTTAATGAATTCTTTTTGTTCGAGTTCTGGATATAACATTTTAAGTACTAACTCTGTAGTTTGTACTGTTTCCCCAAGCCAAGTATTTTTATCTAACACTAAGGAACCATCTAGTTTTTTATTATCTCTTTCTGTTGAGTATCTGAAATCACTTTCGACAGAGCGGAAAAAGGCTAACCGAGCAGAAACATTTGGCGTTAATCCAGTATAAATTTTCAGCCTTTTAAGCTGTTCTTCTGTTTGGCGATTTAGCTGCATTCTATTCGGGAGCATTAAACTGTCTCCTTAGTTAATTCCCAGAAATAACCAGATTTCAGGTATGAAGATTTAGTCTTTGTATTAAATACGATTTGATATGTATGAGAAATATCATCTCGTAATTGGTCAACAAAATAACGCTCATCAACTTCAGTATCAGTAGACAATAATACTACCTGATGGCTAGCATAAGGAAAATAATAATTAATAAGATTATCTCTATGTTTAGAATCAAGGCGTCCTAATGGAGTATCAATAATAACGGGAAATTCTTGACCAGAAGTTTTAGCTAATGCTTCTAAGATAGCGATTGCGTAAATTTGTTTTTCTCCGGCAGAAAGGGATTTTCGGTTAATGATTGACAGATTTTCATCAACTAATTCAACATCAAAAGTTTCAGGATTAATGTGTGCATGGAGTTGTAGATCGTCTTTACGAGCTAATTTTCGATAGGCTTCTTCGAAATTTTTTGTAAGTTTTTTAACACGTGCTTGAGTTAAAACCTCACTGTAGCGTTCTAACAAATTAATCGTTTCTTCGGCATTCTTAAGTGCACTCATAAAGCCATATTTATTTCGAGTTGAATCGTGCAATTTTTGTATTTGACGAATACAATCCAATTGCTGTTGTTTACATTTTTGGGCTTCTTCTAATGTTAGCGTATACTTTTGAAGAGTGTCATTACGCTTTTTATCTAGCTCTCGTATTTTTTGGAAAATATCCATGAGCTGCTCATTTTCAGGAGCACGGGCAATGTTAGCAGCAGATTGTTCTAGTTGCTGCTCAATAACAGTAAGCTGGTTCCGGTAATCATCAAAACGCACCCAGGATTTTTGACTATCCTGCTTAATAGCTTGTTGTAACATGCCGGCTTCACGATCTGAAATATCAAACAGTAGCTCTCCTTTTGGCATATTGGCCATATATTCATTTAGGTTATCAGTGATAGCTTCAGCCGCAATTTTACTAGTTGTATTGGAGCGAAGTGTAAGATCACTTCTTAGTTGATCTAGGAATTTATTAAGTTCTTTCTCGAAACTTTTAGCTTGTTTTATTTTGGATTCCTGAGAAATCTTCTCAAGTAGACGAGATAAGGTCTTAGGTGCTAAAGCATACGGGAAAGTACCATCGAATTCATGGCGTAATGCTTTTTCAATTCGTTCTTTTTCTTTTATCAGTTCGTCGACTTTTTTTTGTTCTTGTTCTTTGGTTTGGGCAAAAGAACCACCTTGAGCACTCAACAGACCTTCATGCTTAGTGATATCTCTTGTTAACAAATCAACACGCGATTTCAAAAAATCAGCTTCTTCCAAATATTTTTCTGTCTTGAAAGCGAATTCTTTAGATTTTACTTCTAGCTCTGAAAGCCGTTGTTGTTGATTTCCTTCTAATTGAGTAGATTGCTGACGTTTAATAAATATTATTAGATCATTTCTTAGCTTAGAGATTAAATCTAATCCAAGTAAGCGGCGCATTGCAGTACGTAGGATATTTCCTGATTCATCCTCAGCTAATTCAGCAATTTTTTCACCATCAAAGAAGAAAAGATCAGCCACTCCATGGGGGATCAGTTCATTAAGAAAACCTTGGCATTGATCGTAATTCAGTTCGTTAAGAGGACGTCCATCTTGTTGCAGTGATAGGCGATCTTTTTTCCCTCTTTTCCAGCTACGTGTAACAGTGAACTCAGATTCTTTACCTTCTTTATTGTAGGTAAAAATGAGTTCAACTGATGCTTCCTCTGGGGGCTCAGATTGGTTATTGCCGTTATGGATTAATGCACTTAACTGTTCAATATATTCTTGTTGTTGAATGGTATGGTTAAAGGCTAAACGACCATATAAGGATAAGCGAATAGCGGATAAAATAGATGTTTTACCTGCACCATTTAACCCACCAAATAAAACAATTGGGCGCTCATGGATCTCATGCTGTCGTTTTCTTGGCGCAAGATCGATAGTATGTGTCCCATTAAATACGCGAAAATTACGCAGAACCAGTTGCTTAATTAACATTTTCTTTTGCCTCACTGGAAAATACTGATGATTCTTCAGCGTCAATTATCCTGCGTTGTATTTCTTTAATTTCTGCTTCTAATTTCATTACTTCTTCAAGGTGAATATCACGTTCATTACGTTTTTGGAGTGCAGATTGTTTCTGTTCAATTTGTTCTAAGCTACCCCAATCCTGTTTTAAGATAGTACCAATTTTGTCAAAGATCCCTTGTCGGCGACTTAACCCTTCCATGGATATTTCCAGTTCTACCAGTTTCATGACCATTTCGGGTTCTACGTCAAATCCTTGGGTGATTTGAGCGAGCAATTCAGCATCACTAGAATCAAATCTAGATTGATCATCCGTAATCCAGTTCAAATCACGCCCATAAACAGATCGATAGATATCTGGTAATGTATCGTTCCAATCAGGTTCGTTAGGATCTTTAAGCCATTCTTGACGAATAGTATGAAGCTCTGGTTCTGTAATTAGGGTTATTTGGCGTCCTTGTTGATTTAACTCTCGTTCGATCTCCAGTAATTGCTTAAGCCATACTTGCCGATATCTTAACCAATATGGGCCAGGAACGTGTTTACGCTCTGTGGTAATGTCTTCTCCATCCTTAGCATATTGATAGCTAACCTTACCAGTACGACGTTTGTAGTTACGGTAAGTATCTTTTTGTGCTGGATCCGTGGTCAATGCAAGTTGGTCACGAAATTTTAGTAAAGGCAGCATCCAGTCCTCTCCATTTTGAACAAGACTTTCCATCGCTTTATCTTTTGTAACAACAGTGCAAGTCCAGCAACCAAAGCGAGAATTACCACAAGAAGGAGTACTGTCATCAATAACAAGAGGGCATTCACCTTGATTAGATGAATCCATGTAAAGGGTCCATAGAGGACGATTATTGCCTCCCCATGGGCTTTCCCATTCTTCTATATCATCAGGAGCATAACGATAAGCACCACGCAGTAACTTCCAAACATCCTCAACATCCCATGTATCTATAGGGGTATAAATAAATGCATTGGGTAGGGTGGTGTGTCGGGCAAGACGTGAACCATCAATTTTGTGTTTTGCGATAACTTGAGCGCGGGATGCACTTTCACTACTGCGTGAACCTAACACGACGATCACTTCATCAAATTGGCTGACCTTATCACGAATGAAATCACTGACAGGGTTGATCTTCATTCGTTCCGTACACCAACGAAAGCTACGTGTGGGAGCTGGGTAACCTTTGCCTAATAGGTTGACCCAAAAGGTTTCGTGTGTTTTAGGTATAACAGGATGCTGAGTGATTGGAAGTCCGTCTCGCTTGGCTCCAGCTTCAATCTGCAACATTGTTTTTTTGATTAAATCTACGACAACAGGAGTTTCAACCAGTGTGTCAGATGAAACAACGAAAATAGGTTTATGGCGCATTTCTGGAGCTAGACCAAGTAGTGCGAGATAAACCAAAGTAATTACAGCAGAAGAATCTTTCCCTCCACTGTAACCAATGACCCAAGGACGTTTATCACTATGATAAATACGCTGTATTTCAGAAACGTATTCTGCCAGTGGTCGACCTGCAACCATTTCTTTATTAATAAAATCTTCATAATCGCCCAAATCGTGGGCTTGAATTAGTTTACTCATGAGACAACCATTTGAGCTTCAAGTTGCTGCTCTTCAGCAGTAAGGGAAATATCTAATGCAATTTTAAGAGCATTACAGGTAAGCTGGATAGCCATAGTGGTTTTACTCAATTTTCCGTGTGACATTGCTCTTTTTATGAGTTCGGGATTGCTTTTACGCCAATCGAACATTTTCAGTTTGGCAAGTTTTTCTTGCCATTGATCGGGATATTCTGCCAACAGGCTGCGACCAAGTAGCCCCAGAGCGTGAAGACCAATACCGTGAGCGTGAACATATTCTTGACGTAGTTGGGCGGGAGATACTTCTTTGTTAGACGCCATTTTCCAATCGGGCATAGCATTATAAACGGCTTGCCAGTATTGGGAAGCCCGTCGTTTATTTTCTTCTATATTAATTTCTTTTGGATCTGTTCCGAGCAAAGCACGAGTAGCTTGTCTGATGCTACTTAGAGTAAATAACTTGTTTGAAAGTTTACTTATACTAGATTTCTCTAATTCAGTTAGTGCTATGAATGGTCTGACAGACATCGCCAGATAGCGAGCTAATTCTGAACTAATATCTCGGTGATCATAAAGAGTTGATAATGATGGGCTGGGCCTAATTGCGTATTTATTTAGATCAGCGAACATTTGCTGGCTACGTTGTAAACCCTCATCAACAAAAAATAGTACTGGGATATTATCTTGCCCTAAATCTGGGTTTTCTTTCAGTGCAGTTTCAATAGCTTTACGACGATGTTGACCATCATTAATCAAAATTTGTGCTTCCATTGGCACTTTTAGAATACCAAGATTGTTGGAACCGGAAAATTCGGCAAATTCAACATCAATAGCGATAGATGCTGTTAATGCTGAAAAAACGTAATCTTTTGGGTTTTCAATTAAATAACGTGCCATTTCTGGTATACGTGCTTTATTTAATACACGCTGTGCCCGAAGTTCTGGAGGGACTTCAGTTTCATCAAAACTGAAAATCTTGGGGATAAGCCTCATTGGACAAGTGGCAATATAGAAGGGGCGACCAGCTTGGATTCCGCGAACTGCTGGGAATGAATAACAATATGCAATATTGTCAATATTAGCCATAATCCCTTCTTCCTAATAAATAAGTATTTGATGATACATATTACGTTATTTTTTGACGTAGCAATATTCTATTATATCATTTTTTTAACGTAATAACAGATTTAGATTGTTTAGATTAATTTGTGAATATCTCTTATAGATATAACTAATAACATAAGAAAGTCAGTTTATTTTTTGAAAAAAATTTAGCAAATAGTGTTATATGAGAAGGGAATTTAAAGGAATTTTAATAAGGCTTATTATGTTAAAAATCATGAAGTATAATTTACAAAAATTTGGCAATTACCTTATATACCCATCTCCACTAAAAAATGTTTGGTTTCTAGGGGCTGTTGACGTTTTGTGTTCATCATTTATTATTCCACCCACATTGGCAGCCAGACAATGATAAACGCCAGTGCCAACATACTGGCGTAATTTCGTTCTAATTTATCGTATCTTGTTGCTATTGCACGAAAATGCTTAATTCTGGCAAACGCATTTTCCACTCAATGACGATAACAGTATAAATCCTTATCTATCAATCTTCTTATCCTATTTTCGACTGTTTTTCCTGTAAGGAATGAGCGGTATCGCGCCTTCTTGTTTGACGGTTTCCCTGAAGGTTTCGCTATCGTAACCCTTACCTGCAATCACAAAATCTGAGGCTGGAGATTGTGCAACGAGACTTTCAGTATGAACGATATCATGGGTTTGACCACCGGAAAGCTCGAAATGCACAGGTAAGCCGTAACTGTCTACCGCTAAATGGATTTTGGTTGAGAGTCCCCCACGGCTTTTTGATGGCTTCATCTTCCTTTGTGGCAGCTCCAGAACTATGCTGATGCGCCTGCACAATATTACCATCAATAAACAACCATTCGGTATCCGTGTCCTCCGACAACATTTTGAATAGTAAATTAAAAATTCCTTTTTTGACCAAGCATTAAGACGCCGAAAGACTGTGTTCCATTTTCCAAATTCGTCAGGTCAGTCCCGCTATGGGATCCTCGTTCTCATGCGGTAAAGAATGCCTTCGAAAGTGAGATGATGTTCTTCTTTGTTGTAGACAAGTCCACTTGTTGCATGAATAAAAATAGCTTATTTCGCAAAGGAACTGGTAACATAATTTTCGGCATGATGTTCTCAAGGTAACAGTTTTTTGGCGAAAACAAGGATACTAGATCATCATGCCGTTCAAGTTCCCTTCACAAAACGTCAACAGCCCCTACTTTAAATCAGATCATGCCAGCAACTATGAAAATTGAGCCTATTTACGATTTTGTCTAACCTTCATCTCATAGTAAATTAACGCGATGCTCGACTTTAACATCTTATAACGTTGGCTTGTTGAAGCCAGTCGCGTTGACTTTTACCTTGTTTAAAATTGGCAAAAATACCCAACGTGTGAGAAAGAAGTTTTCTAGCAATTCG
>NZ_NKHQ01000122.1:0-25686 GCF_014467265.1 Xenorhabdus sp. TS4
TGATATTGAATGTTTGACAATAACTGGCGAAGCTTATAATTTACTTCAAATCAACGTATCCAATTGTTTTTAATTGAAATAAATATTCACGTCGCACTTAAAGATATTTCTTAAACATCGATGTTGTAATCACCACCGCCATCCCCAGCAAGAGTGCCGCGGGCAATAATATCACCGTGGGATACACCACATCCGGCCACGATAAATACAATACACAGGGAATGGTGCAAGCCGGTTTAATGCCCCGTTTGGCATGATGATAAACAAAACTGGATTCATAGCCTGCGCCATACCGGCGTAAATCCCGCCGTCCCAGCCCGTCAACCAGTGCGACCAAAATCACCATCACAAACAGCGGAACGGACAACACCAGAGTGACCAGCCGGATCAATGTCACCATCGTGATAAACACCGTCGCCAGCGCATATTCCCGCAAATAACCCGATATGCTATGTAATACCGCATTGAATTCACGCATAAAATCATTGCGGCTATTAAGCTGAGAGTGTGATTGCCCCTCTATCCAGTGCATAAAACCACTGTCAACAAACAGCCATTGATAGGTCTGTGCCAGCCAATCAGAGACCGTTTGTGAAGGTTCTGACAACAACAGACTCCGGGTAAACTCCGTGGATAAAAATTGCAGCTCGGTTTTCATCATGGTCTGACTGTGAGCCGCGCCCTCGTCCGACCAGAGAAAAGTCATCCCGATATATTCCAGTAACAGACTGAATAGCCAAGACATGACAATAAAGCCAATCAGTTGCCACGGCCATTCCCATAACAGGCGATACAACAGACCATGCTTGCGGGGCGGTTGGGAGACGGTGCGGGATGGATTTTCTGACTGTGCCATTTCGGAAACTACCCTTTTTCTTCCCACCAGTTTTCACTGGTGCGGTAGTGCCGCCGCATATGCTCAGCGATGTTCTGCAAACTCGCCGGCATCAGGGCATCATCGTCATCGCCGGTGGGCAGAGGTATGCGAATTTTCCACAACTGTCCGCCCTCCAATAAGGCGAATGCCCGCCCTTTCGGCAGATTAATCATCTCAGCCGGCGTCACCAGCAGCGTTTTGACTGTGCCGACCCTATCCTGCGTGGATGAGGTAAAATCCTGTCCCTGTTCAACATCGGCGATATCTGAGTGCCCTGAGACCAGTGTCTTGCTGTAGATTTCCACTTCGGGCAACTGGCTGGTGAGCAGTTCTGCCGTCCGGTTATCCCGTACCCGCAGCATAATCAGGGTATTAAAGTTACCAATCACCTGCGCGGTTTTGGCCGGGCTGCCGATACGGGCTTCAATATCCGAGGAGGTCTGGGTATAGGCCGTGACCTGCATACCGGCGCCCCGCCTTTATTAATCAGCGGGATAAACTCATCCCCCATCAGTTCATTGAATTCGTCACAATGCAGGTTAATTGCGAGCTTGCCGTCCTGGCGCACCGGCAACCCTGCATTCATGCCATATTTATAAATCTGCCCGGCCACACTGACCAAATCCGCAAACATGCTGTTGCCCACTGCCGAAGCCACATCACTGTCAGACAATGCATCCAGCCCGATATAGACAATCCCGTTCTTGCGGATCACCTGCTCCCAGTCGAAAATGGGGCGCAAGTCCGCCATATTGAGATAATCCGGTGATAACAGTTCTGCGATTTTTCCCGTGGTCAGCTTTTCCAGCAGAGGCAGTAGCGAGGCGACAATTTTATCAAAATAAGTACGGTCATAACGCACGGCTGAACGTAACCCATCCAGAATGGGGTCATAGAGCTGTTTACCGGCCTCAGAACTGAGCGTCATTTCCATTGCCCACAGCCGGAGCGCATCCGGCTGCCCCTGCATATTGCGCGGAATATCTTTCTCTTTCAGCTTTCCGAAGGTTTGATTGATTTGTTCCAGCAACGCAGGCTGCCTGTCTGCCATCACTTTGGTGGCATAGAGTTGATACAGTTCGCTGATATTATTGACGTAACGCGTGATAAGCGTGTAATCCGGCCGGTGCCCCAGTGCCACCAACGCGCGGGCGACAATATTGACGAACCGCCAGGCAAATTCCCGGAACGCCGCACTATTGCCTTCGCCACTCAATTGCCCCGCCAGACGGGAAGCGACTTCGGAGACCCGGCCAAACCGCCCGACCGTATTATAACGTGCCGAGATTTCCGGCCAACCCAGATGAAAGAGGTAAAGTTCATTTCCACGGCCTGCCCGGTGGGCTTCTGCCCAGATGCGCCTTAACAGGTCAGCATCCCCTTTGGGATCAAAGACAATCACCACTTCACCGCGCCGGATATCCTGGGTTATCAGCAGTTCAGCCTGCCGGGTTTTCCCCACCCGCGTCGTGCCCATCACTAAGGTATGCCCGACCCGCTCGCGCAGATCCATATACACTTCCGCTTCCTGTGGTTCAATGCCGTGGATCATCGGATTGCCCCCAACCGGCGGCAATGGTCGCACCGGATTTAACGGGGAATCTTTACGCAACAGATTTGACAATGCCGACCAACGGTATTCGGTTCGATGCTCCAGTAAACGGGCAAGCTGATAAACCTGAGAGGGTTGCACAAATCGTTCTACTTCCGGTCGCCGCGTATCCTGCAAACGCTGGGTATGCTTCTGCTGCCAGCGAAAACCCCGGCCCAGAAACAAGCGCTGATGACTGACGGGAATGTGTTTTGTGCTCATCTGGTAACGCGGTAAACGGCTCAGATTTCGGCGATAACGGATAACCTGAATGCCCTGCCAGGTGCGTATTATCGCTAATACAGTAAAACCACCGGCCATCACATAGCTGACTGAAGGTGCCAGTGCAATCGCCCAAGGTGCCCGAATGCAGATAAATGCGGCAACCGCTGAAACCACAGCGGTATTCAGCTCGACAGCCGGACGCAGCAGGGCTTCAACCACATAACGACGGCTCATAATGAGGGCTGCTGCGTAAGTGCATTTTCAGTGATCAACACCGGATAATGCTGTAACTGCAAACGACGCGCCAGCTCTGTGCCGGAAGCCGGTGATAACAGGATATCCGGTGCTAAGGCGCGCAGTGACTGTAATCCAGTCATTGTACTGACATTAACGACCAGTCCCACCGCGTGCAATTGTGCAAGGCGGGCTGCATGCTGACTTAGCCACTGACGAGAGTCAGGATCATCGCCAATCAGAAATAACGCTCCAATCCCCGGCAATTGCAGTGAGCGGTTGATCACTTTTCCCAGTGTCAGTTCCGGTGTGTTAACCGGCAACATGGCCGCTTCATCCGCCAATTCTGGCGAGAAATGGTGGGGCTGTGCAGAACGATAATTCGGCTGGGCATTAATGCTTTCATAAAAGGGCGAGGCATCTTTGCCGCCTAAATCGGCAATCACGTTCAGTTCAGCATGGCCGGTAGTCATCCATAACAGACCGATAATGGGAAATACGCTCAGCCGTTTCATTGTAATGACGTGACCTGCCATCCTTGTTCCCCCTGTCGCAATAATACCGGCATCAGTCCTTTGCCAAACCGGAACCAGTATCCTGCATCATGATTCAGCGTGATGTGTCGGTTACGGACCTGTTCAACCGGAATATGATGCGTTTTAGCCCACTGCCGTAAAATGTCATCATTACGTTGACTGTCGACCAGATAGATATCCACCGGTTGCTTTGCCGCCAAGACTTCGGCCAAACGGGTGTCACATTGTGGGCAATCTTTGGTTCTGACAAACAGAGCCAACCGACCGTTTACTTCATGCGATTTTTCCATATTGATCGGCAAAACATCCGGAAACAACCGCTGCCAGGCGGCATTCACTTCCCGCTGGAAACGCAGTTCTTTTTCCGTTCGGGCAAACTCTGCCTTAACCCACTGTTCAGCATAACGGCGGCGTTCGGCCTCGCTTTCGGTTTCAATGCCTAATGCGGTCAGCGGATCAAGCCCCGGCGACTGAATACCCCGTGGCCCGTTCATCAGGTGCTGATAACGCTGATATTCGCCGGTACTTAATTGCCACTGTTCAGCCTGATTATTCAGGGATTGCGGCTGGCTTTCTGTCGTGAGTGTCTGCTGCAAAGCTAACGGTGCCGGTGTTACTGCCCAGACCGGACTGCTCAGCAACCATACCAACACACTGAGTTGGTGTAATTTCATCAATGCCCTTCCGATTGAGTATGTTTGACCGGAGTCGGAAGTTGATAACCCTGCCGCAAATGGTGACAAACAACACGCTGCACCTCATCCACTTCCAGTTGCCAGGCTGGACCTGCAATCACCCGCAACGCAGTGCGTAACCTGACAGGGCCTAACTGAGCGTGCACGGACGGCAGTGGTTGGCGATATAAAATGTCATTCCTCTTGTCAGGCACACAGAGTGCGTACCGTCATGAAAACGTTAAAAACCTCACGCCCCGAAACGTAACGACACTGCCCCTTGATGGAAATAACTTTCAGCTTATCTGTGAAATAGATGAGCAATGGTCGTTTGTGAGGAACAAGAAAAATCAACGCTGGCTTTGGTATGCTTGGGAACCCCGCCTGAAATGAGTAGTGGCCCCTGTTTTTGGCGATCGCAGTAGAAAAACGTTAGACAAGCTGCTTGCCCTCTTATCGCCCTTTAATATTCGGTTTTACTGCCCGGATGATTATGTTGTTTATAACAACCTTCCCGAGGAAGAGTGCCTGACTGGAAAGATGTTTACTCAGCGTATAGAGAGAACGAATTTAACGCAGCGTATTCGAGTAAAAAGACTGAATAGAAAAACTCTCAGTTATTCAAAATCCGAAGAAATGCACGATAAGGTGATAGGGACTTTTATTGAGCGTGAGTACTATTTTTAATATTCAATCTAACCATTTAATACATGACCAGTTTTTAGAGGTTCCCCATAGTATATTGTCTAAACATTCATCATTATCAATAAAGTTAGAAGTCTGACCAATTTTTGGAACAATTAATATAAGTGAGATTTATTGATTGGTGGATATTTAACCCCTGCAATATTACTTTAATAAATTAACAATTTTAATATGTAAATTGTATTGACTTGTTACGGTTTTAAATATATTGTTTCCAAATAGATGTGGATGCAAGTTATTTGTTAAATGGATTGTTATAAATTTAATGAAAAAATCTAATTGTAAAAAATCAATCTTTGCCAAAGTGAATAACCTTTCTAAATCAAAGAGTTTAGATATTTTTAGGAAAGAAATTGTCTTTTTAAATTTTTTTCTTATATATATTTTCTCTATGGCTATATTTGATATTGGCGATCCTGCTTTTGAATATATAGACTACATTATTGCGATAATGTTGTTGGTTTGTTTCATTAGCATGATTGTTAAAGTGATTAATGAATCTCACTTTTTAAAATATGAATATGGAAATTATGATTTTCTAAATGAAAAAACAGTATATTCATTTAAATTTCTCACATTTTTAATTTTAATTTCAGGAATTATAATTCTTTATTTTATATATTCATATTTATCAGTAATTATTAAATATGACTTTTCATTAAAGCTATTCTTTTTTATTTTTTATAGCGTCATTTTATATTTAATTATGAAAATTTTCAACTAAACTAAATAAGAGACATTTATTATGCGTGAATTAACAATTCAAGAATTTGATTTAGTTTCTGGTGCTGGTGATACAGGCCCTAGTTACACCAATCAGGTAGCAGGAGCAGTAGCTGGAGGCGTAGTTGGTAAACAGGTTGGAGGATGGGCTGGCTTTCAGGCTGGAGTTATGGCGGGTGCTGCGGTTGGAAGTGTTGTTCCAGGAGTTGGTACTGTAGGTGGTGCGATTGTTGGAGGTCTGGCCGGTAGAATAGGAGGAGGGGTAGTTGGGCAAGCTGCAGGTGCTGAGGCTGGTCGCAGGGCTGCAGGCTCATCATTTATACGGGATTTGTTTACAAGACCTCCAGTACCAGAAAGTGGAAGTCACTACTGCGGGGATACAGGTTGTAATTATTGTTAATATTAACCTAGTATCTTTTTATATGTGATTAAATTTCACTGAATGAAATTCAATTCCCTTTTATATCAATAGAATGAGTAATTTCATTCCCCCTGACATGAACGCATAACTATATATGTTTAGATACTTCCTTAGATAAGGATATTATTTTATATATCATTTTGAACTTGGGGTGTGCTCAGTACTCTTATTTATTATTTATTATTTATTATTTATTACGTTTTGATTATGATGCACAACTCATGTTCAAATTATTATAATTAATTTATGTTAGTATCTACATTTATTGTAAAAATAGTAAATATGATGACAATTAATTTTAATATTGAAAAGAAATATTTTTTAGATAATTTTTTTGAAAAAAAACCATATGTATTTAAGGGCATATATGATGTGAATTTTATAAACAGGAGTGAAATAGAAGATATATACAATCGTTCTGACTTAGAATCATTTGAAGGACTTAAGTTAATGTATAATGGTATTCTAGATAAAAGAGAATACCTAGAATCTTATCAAGATTTAGGGAATACAAGATATAGATATATCTACTCTAAGTTATATGATTATTTAAATGCTGGTGCAACATTAGTTGCAAATGGTATTATCAACGAACCTAAAATTGATTATTTAGCTAAATGCTGTTCTTCATTGACAGATAGTCATACTTTTTCAAGTATATATTTATCTTATGGAGAGAAAAGTTCATTTAAACCCCATTGGGATAGCAGAGATATTTTTGTAATACAACTAACTGGCAAAAAAAGATGGGTTATTTATGAGCCATCATTTCAAAACCCTTTGTATGTACATCAATCAAAGGATATGGAGGATATATATCCATGTCCTTCTGAACCATATGATGATTTCGTATTGGAGGCTGGAGATGTTCTTTATCTTCCTAGAGGTTGGTGGCATAATCCATTACCTGTTGGTGAAGAGACTATACATTTATCTGTTGGAATTTTTCCACCTTATGTCTTTAATTATTTATACTGGTTATCAAATAAAATAAATGATTTTGAGATAGGGAGGAAATCTCTTCCTAGATCATGGGTACAAGCTAAAAGCGAAATTGAGGATTTATCAAAGTTTATTTTTAAATATTTAGGTTCAGAAGAAGCATATAATGAATTTTTACAATCAATTGGCTCAGAACAAAGAATACCAAATAAATTGAATTTAGATTTATTTTGCAATAATAAATCTAAACTATCTGACAAGGCATATTTAAGAATAAATTCAAATAATAATTTATCTATAGATGATGGATATGTAATTTGTAATGGGATTAAATTAAACTTAGATCATAGATCTACTGAATTGCTTAAGAAAATTGATGATAATCCATATATTTCTCTTAAAAAATTACTCTCTTTCTTTGAAACTGAAATGCATGAAAAAATGAAAGAACTGATTTATAATCTTGGCTATCAAAATATATTAGAAATCATAAATGATTTATAAAGGCGACCTTTTTCGTCAAGAAGCTTTGAAAAAAAAATCAATACCTATGGCTGGCCAAATGGTTTTGACCAGTCCATTTGTTTTTACTGTATTGACATACCTTTCCAGCTTGCTTGTAATATTTATTATTATATTTATCATTTTTACTGAATATTCTAGAAAAACATCAATAAAAGGTCAAGTTTATCCTAAAGATGGAATGTCTAAGATTTACTCTAAAGAAAGTGGTGTTATTAGTGATATTAAGGTTAAGGATGGACAATTTGTTAAAAAAGGGGATGTTTTAGGTGTTATTTATAAGGCTCAGTATATAAATGAAGGAACATTGCAGGATAGTTTAAAAGAACAAGCAATTCTAAAGAAAATTACATTAATCAATGAGATCAATAAAATGGAGTCTCTTCAAGTTAACCGAATTGAGTTGCTTAAAAATAATCTTAATGGTTTAATTAAACAAAAAGAACAAATAAAAATTCAAATAAAAATACAAAAAAAGAGATTAAATGATTTAAGGGAAAATACATATAGATATAGAAATTTAGAAAAAAAAGGTTTTATATCAAAAGAATATATGTCTTCGATTGAGAGTAATGAGTTAGAACAATTAGAAAGACTAAATGTAACTAAAAAAGACCTTATAGTAATAGATCGTTTAATTACTGAAAAAGAATTGGAAATTGAGGAGGCTCCATTAAAAAAAATTATAGAACGACAAGAAATAGAAAGAGTATTGTCTTCTGTTAACCAAGAAATCTTAAATATTGAAAGTCAGACTGAGTCTGTAATAAGAGCCAATTCATCCGGCTTTGTTAATATTAACAATTTTGAGTTAGGCTCATATGTGGATCAATCAACATTACTATTGAGTATAGTTCCTAGTAACCAAGATCTTGTTCTTCATTTATATGTACCTAATCAGTCTATAGGATTTATAAAAATCGGAGATATTGTAAATATAAAATATTCAGCATATCCATATCAAAAATTTGGAATATTCAAGGCAAAAGTTACATCTGTTAGTCGATCTGCTATGGCTGCTCAGGAAGTAAAAAGTATAGGAAGTGTATTTCCAGCATTAAATGCCACAAATGAACCAGTTTACTTAATAAAGGCTGAGCTTGAAAAACAATATATTGAAATTAATAAAATCAAGAAGCCATTGGAGATTGGAATGACTATTGATGCGGACATTTTGCATGAAAGAAGAAAATTATATGAGTGGATGTTTGAGCCTTTATTTTCAATAAATGATAGTATTTAAAATGATAAAATTGAATCAGATTAGATTTTGGTCTTCTAATAATTTGCCAGTTATATTGCAAACAGAAATGGCTGAATGTGGTTTAGCTTGCCTCGCGTCCATTGCTTCTTTTCACGGGTATCAGATTGATTTACTTTCACTTAGGAGAAAGTTTTCTGTACCCCTTACTGGTATAAATCTTAATGATATTACTAACTATGCTAAAGAACTAAATCTATCCTATAGAGCAATTCGTTTAGATATTGATGAAATAGAACAACTGACATTACCATGTCTTCTCCACTGGGGGCTTAATCATTTTGTAGTGCTAAAAAAGGTATTATCAAAAAAAATAATTATTATGGATCCAAGTATTGGTATAAGATACTTAAACTTTGATGATTTTTCCGATTATTTTACAGGTATCGCTGTTGAATTTTGGCCAAATAATGATTTCAAAAAGGATATTTTTAAAGAACGAGTAAATGTTTCAAAGTTTATTAGAAATATATCAGGAGTGAAAAAATCAATAATAAAAATATTATTTTTAGCTTTTGCACTAGAGTTTTTTGCGCTTATTAGCCCATATTATATGCAATTAATAATTGACCATGGGGTTGTTTCTGAAGACAAAAATTTAATATTATTGTTATCGTTTGGATTTGGCATATTACTAATTTTTGAACAAGTTATAACTATTGTGCAGAGTTTATTAACTACATATATTAGTACTAATTTGAACATACAATGGAAATCAAATGTTTTTACACATTTAATCAATTTGCCAATAGATTTTTTTAGAAAAAGGCACTTGGGTGATATAATATCAAGATTTTCTTCTATTGATAGTATACAAAATACTTTAACATCTTCTTTTTTTATCTCTATATGTAATAGTTTTGTATCTGTAATTACGCTTTTTATTATGCTAATGTATAATTTTAAATTGGCTCTAATATCAATAATTACACTTCTTATTTATATGGTCATACGAATTGCATGGTATTTTCCTTTAAGGGAAATTTCTAAAGAAAATATCGCTCATGCAGCAAAACTAAGTTCTAACTTTATGGAAACAATAAGAGGTATAAAAACGATAAAAATTTTCGGAAAAGAAAATTATAGATATAACTCTTGGTTATCATTATCTATTGATACACTTAATTCAAGTCTTAAAACTCAAAGATTATCTTTGCTCTTTTCTTTTGTTAATAAAATATTATTTGGAATTCAAAATATATTGATAGTGTATTTAGGTACACTTCTTATATTTGATAATGTATTTACTATTGGAATCTTAATGTCATTTTTGGCATATAAATCCCAATTTGAGTCTAGAGTTCTATCTCTTATTGATCAGTTTATTTCGTTGAAAATGCTAGGAATTCATCTTGAGAGATTATCAGATATTGTCCTAACTGAAACAGAGTTTAATTCTGATTTATCTCTGAAAGAAAAAGAAATATCGTCAAGTAATGTAAAAGTTAAAAATCTCTGTTTTAAATATAATGATAACTCCCCTTATTTGATAAAGGATTTATCTTTCAATATCCCGGCTGGAGATTCTGCTGCTATAATAGGGGCTTCGGGATGTGGTAAGTCAACATTGCTTAATTTAATGATGGGTAGTATTCTACCTACAGAAGGGAAAGTCATAATTGGAAATGTTGCAGTTAATGAATCTCATATTAAAAGCATCAGGGATAGTATAGGTTATGTTGCACAAGATGATGCATTATTTTCTGGCTCCATTATGGATAATATAACTTTTTTCGATGAAAAACCTGATATAGAAAAATCGGTAAATTGTGCTAAAATAGCTGCAATACATGATGATATAATGAAAATGCCCATGAAATATGAAACATTAATTGGAGATATGGGAACTGTTTTATCTGGAGGCCAAAAACAGAGATTATGTTTGGCGAGAGCATTATACAAAGACCCTAAGATTTTATTTTTAGATGAAGCAACTAGTCACCTTGATGTTGAGAATGAAATGATAATTTCATCTAATCTAAAAGGCTTGAATATTACAAAAATAATGGTGGCACATAGAAAAGAAACAATTGAATCCGCAGATATAATTATTAATTTAAATAATTTTAAAGCTTAAATGACACTCCTGTTCCAACAATATGATAATTTGTTATTTAAGAACAAGTTATCATATTGGAACAGGTTCACATTAATTTGGTAAAATTAAAACATCTTCTGGCAACTAAATAACCAGAATTCTGGATAAGAAATTGACGTGAGGGCTGTTCCGGGCGCAAAGTTTTGGTGACCACAACAGCTAGCATCCGTGACACAACACGGGCACTGCATATCAGTATTAATGCCGTTGTTCGCACTTTAAAAAATTGTCCCCACGATGGCCGGACGTAAAAATCATTATTGCGGCAGATAATGACTGGCATAGCCCCGGCAAACCCAAAGTAAATATCGGCAGGATCTCAGCAGAGAAAGCAGCGCTGACGGTGAATGGCTGGATCTCGTTACCACCGACAGAGCATAAAGCCGACTGGGACGATTACCGCCAACAACATGATGTGGAAAGGGCAAAATTGGCTTTTTTTCAGGGGCTTTATCGACCAACATCAACCGAGAAAAAAGCAGCCGCTCAACCTAATGATACCGAACCTTCCAAGCTGACATTATGCCAGATGGGAGCCAGCCAGCGCGGGGAAGTCTTGCTGGCGCGTTATGACGGTGATTTAGCATTGGATAGCGCTTCGGAAACCGTTCATCACTATGACGGTACTGTCTGGTGTCCGGTTAGTGACCGCGATTTAAAACGGGAAATGGTGGCAGCCTTCATGGAAGAGAAACTACCGTACTCACCGCATGGCATCAGCTCTGCGGTGGATGCCCTGAAATTACAGCTTCCCATGATGCAGCCACCAGAACGGCACTTAATCGGATTCAGCAATGGCGTGTTTGATCTGAGAACATGCCAGTTCCGGCCTCACCACAAACATGATTGGTTATTGCTTGCCAATGACGTTGAATTCAATTCCCCAATTTCGGAGGAAACTCTGCAAGACCATGCCCCACAGTTCTGGCGCTGGCTCAATCGGGCAACGGCCAACTGTGAGAACAAGTTTGATCGGGTACTGGCAGCGCTGTTTATGGTGCTGGCAAACCGTTACGATTGGCAGTTATTTTTGGAAGTCACTGGTGCCGGAGGCAGTGGCAAAAGCATCTTTGCTGAAATCTGCGCGATGCTGGCAGGCAAAGGCAATACGGTTTCTGCCAGTATGGCGGCACTGGAAAACCCACGGGAACGGGCGCTGATTGTCGGTTATTCTCTGATTATCTTACCAGACCAAACCCGCTATGTGGGCGATGGCTCCGGTATCAAGGCGATTACAGGCGACGACGAAGTTGCCATTGACCCGAAGCACAAACAGCCCTATTCAACCCATATTCCAGCAGTGGTACTGGCGGTAAATAACAACGCCATGAGTTTCAGTGATCGCAGTGGTGGTGTATCGCGGCGTCGGGTGATTTTCAACTTTTCCGAAGTCGTACCGGAAAATGAACGTGATCCACTCTTGCGGGATAAAATCGCAGCAGAATTGCCTGTGATTATCCGGCACCTGCTTCATTGGTTCGCTGAACCACAAGCCGCAAGACATTTACTGGCAGAGCAACAAAAATCTGCGGAAGCATTAGATATCAAACGCAGCACCGATCCACTGGTCGATTTCTGCGGCTACCTGCTTGCGACCGATGAAGCGGATGGCCTGTTAATCGGCAATGCGGAAATTATGCCGTTCAATCCCCGTAAATATCTTTATCACGCTTACCTTGCTTATATGAAAGGCAATAACCTGAACAAACCTGTTTCTGTAACGCGTTTTGGCATGGATATGTCTGGCGCATTGGCAGAGTACGGTCAGCATTACCTGCGTAAGAAAAGCAAACACGGCATTCGTAGCAACTTGAATCTAGATCTTAATACCGCCATCGAGTGGATGCCAAAACTGACAAGGGATAACCTACCGGAAGAATAATTTTTTTCTTTATTGCTGATAGTTTTCAAAGAAATATAAAAAAGTGTTCACCACTGTTCACTCTATAATTTAAACCCTATATATCAATGTATTATAGGGTGAATAGTTATTTTTAAACTGTTCACAACTCTTCACTACTGTTCACCCTTTTCAGATATGAGGTGAATGGTTGGGTGAAGAGTGGTGATGAGTTCAATTTCAAGTCATCATCCTTTAACAATATGAATTTAAATAAAAATATTCAAAGGTGAATAGGGTGAACAGTTTTATTACTAATTCTCTAATAGGGTGGGGTAAGCAAAAAAGTTTTCTCTAGCAGGTGTTTTTTAGCTCTCCGATTTACCTGGATAATTTATTAGCCCGGTAAATCGGAGAAGACAAGCGCAGCGCGTTAGTGTAATCACAGGTCAAAATGATTGTTGGGAGGTTTTAAACAGTATATCAGAAACTAATTTGAGGGATAGCCAACTATACCTTCAATCATGACATAATTTTATTATTGCCAATAAAAAACATCCAACTTCACATCTTTGATCTTTCCCAACGCATTACTCTTATATTAAAAAATATTATGATATTTTTTAATATCCTGTTGTTTAACTTTCAGATGTTGTGGTAAAAATAATCACTAATTTTATTAATGGTTTAATAAAATAACATGTTTATGTTTTTACTTTAACATATATCACCCAAATCAAGCATGTAGAAAAATAGTGAATGGGGAAGAGTAAATGATTGTTGACAACTCGCATTACTTTTTGTTTTCAAAGGCTTTTATAAAAATATGCATTGGTAACGGAATTAATGTAAACCTGAAACTGGAAGGATTTTCGGCCACGGGTTCGATAAAATTCAAGTCAGCACTGCACATGATAACGCAACTGGAACGTGAGGGAAAACTACTTCCAGGCATGCGAGTTATTGAAAGTTCATCAGGAAACCTCGGTTTAGCATTATCAATGATTTGTGCTGCTAAAGGCTACAAATTTACCTGTGTCAGTGACCCTAACATTTCACCGCAGACCGCACGCATTATTGAGGCCTACGGAGCAAAATTGATTGTTGTGCAGGCACGGGATGAAAATGGCGGTTTTCTTGCTACCCGTATCAACCTGATCAAATCTATGCTTGCGCAGGATGAACAGTTGCTCTGGATTAACCAATATGAAAATGAGGAAAATGTCAGGGCTCATTATCTCTCAACTGGACCGGAGATTCTGGACGCTTTTCCCTCACCAGATTATGTTTTTATCGGTGCGGGTACAACTGGTACATTAGGCGGGGTGTCACGCTATCTTCGGGAACACGCACCTTCTGCCCGTATAATTGCAGTGGACAGTAAAGGTTCCGTCACTTTTGGTCACCCAGCCGGAAAACGTCTTATCCCCGGTCTTGGCACCAGCAATCCTCCTGCAATCCGCACTCATTCAAGTTTTGATGAACTACTGATGGTTCCAGAAATTGATACCGTGGCAATGTGTCATCGGTTAGCTCAACACGGTCTGCTATTAGGCGGATCGTCAGGCACGGTACTGGCTGGTATTGAGCAATATGCTGCTATTCTCCCCGCAGGATCATGTGTAGTGGCTATTTCACCGGATATGGGAGATCGTTATATCGATACTATTTATAACCCCAATTGGGTAAAAACCCACTTTCCTATCCTGCAGCCGGAAGCAGAGGTTGTCTAGGACACTTTAAATAACACGTGAATAAAGAGTAATTATGGCAAATACAACACCTTCTTTTACGGTAATTGGTGCCGCACAAATCGCTCCTTGGCTCAATGCGAACCCCGACACTCTTGTGGAGGCGGTCAAACAGGCTTATCTGCAACATGCTTACGGGAAAACTATCAGTCCGGACAGCTATTTTCTTCGTTTTCCAGATCATCCTCGGCAGAGGATTATTGCACTACCTGCTTCCATCGAAAGCGATAACCCGATTACGGGTATTAAGTGGATATCCAGCTTCCCAGAAAATATTGATAAGGGGTTGGATCGTGCTTCGGCAGTGCTTATTGTTAATGACCGACATACAGGTTATCCGCGCGCCTGCCTTGAGGGCAGTCTGATCAGTGCAGCACGTACCGCTGCCTCGGCAGTACTCGGTGCCAGTTACTTGCATCCAACACCAAAAAAGATCAAACGGCTTGGCGTGGTAGGATGCGGTCCTATTGCATACCGTACTCTAGGATTACTGGTAAAAATGGGATGGGAAATCGATACACTCTGTGTGTGCGATCTCAGTGAAACCCGTAGCCAAATGTTTCGCGATAAGTCCATTGGTTGGGCTGGAACCAGTTGCAGTGCATCGTTGGAATCCACCATCAGTGAATCAGATATGGTACTGATTGCCACTTCAGCTAGCCAACCCTATATTACTTCTCCCGCTTGGTTTAGCCATGCGCCGACTGTGCTACACATGTCATTACGTGATCTGGCACCAGAAATAATTCTGGCGGGACAGAACGTAGCGGATGATGTCAGCCATTGCTTGAAAGCGCAGACTTCACCCCACCTCGCTAGTCAACAGGTAGGTCATCATGATTTTATGGCAGGGGGAATCGCTGATTTAATCGAACAGCGCGTTGTTCCAGACAATAACCGACCGCGTATATTCTCGCCATTTGGTATGGGAATCCTCGATCTAGCAGTAGCACAACAGCTGCTGGAGACACTCAATGCAGAAGATAAAGTATGCATTTATAACTTCTTCCCTGACGCATATAGCGGGAGTTGATCGACACATGAGTAGCGTGATTAAACGTGAAGTGATGCTGGCTTTTAGGCGCTCCTTACCTCTTCTAATTTCATCAACCCTTTCTGGAGTAGTGTTTGGAGCTCTGGTCATATCGGGTGGCCTGACTATCAAAGATGGCCTAGTAATGTCTGGTTTTATCTATTCCGGCGCTGCCCAGTTTGTTGGGCTGCAGTTAATCCTGTCGCATACCGGACTGATGGTAGCACTGATCACTACTTTGCTACTGAGTTTACGCTTTTTTCTCTACGCTATTTCGTTGATTGATGAGGTGAAGGCAATCCCACTCAGTTGGCGCATTATGCTGGCATTTGGCCTGATCGATGCCGTATTTGTGATGGCAAAAGAACGCTTTAGTGAATCAGGGCAACAGACAGATAAAAATATCTATTTTATGAGTTGTGTGCTGATTTTTTATTTTAACTGGATCATAGGCACCGCTATCGGGCTGTTTCTCGGCGATATGTTGTCAGCTTTTGCGTCTGCTTGGGGGCTGGAGTTTATTGCCTACGCCACATTTGTCGCCATGCTAGTTCCCTATCTGAAGGTGCCTCGCAATCTGGCTGTTTCATTGGTTGCGCTGGCGGTATGGGTGTTGTGCGCTCGTCTACCTTATAACCTTGGCATTCTGATCTCCTGTGTTGCTTCGGTGACTATTGTTAAATTGGTACAAGAGCTGCGCCAGCGGAAGATGATAAAGAAGGTGAAACAATGAGTCATACCATGATGGTGATCCTAGCCATGGGTGTCACAGTGTTTGCTGTGCGCAGCATAGCGTTTATTTTCGCTAATTATATTACTCTGCCACCGATAATTAAGGATGCATTTGAACTACTGCCGCCAGCCATTCTAACCGTTATTATCGCTAACGGTGTGATGATAGACACACAGACAGCAGCACTGAATCTTTCTTTGGGTAATACCTTTATGCTGGCTACGTTGATAACTGTCATCATTGCAACGCGGATGAAAAACTTCTTCGGCGTCATTTTGGTGGGTTATTTGGTGTTTCTCGCGTTACGTGCGTTGATGGGGAGCTAACTAATGAATGCTAGTCAACCAGATTTTCTCCGTCTCTTACAGGAGTTTTTCCCAGAAGTTGAGCCAGAGAAACTGCTACAGCAGAACCTGCTACAACTTGGCGCAGACTCCATTATAGCAGCTCTTCTGGCCGCTCGAATTTGGCATTTTTGGGATATCAGTCTGTCGGTCAAGTGCCTGCTGGACTTGAAGTGTTGCGCCGATATCTTAGCGCTACTGCCAACAGAACCACGGCAGTCTCCACGAGAGAAAGAGTCGGTCAAGGAAGGCGAGATCTTTCATCAGACCGATGCCCAGCAGATGATCTATCTGGAACTGTTTCGCCAGCCCGATACAACAGCCTACAACATCCCTCTCATTGCTGTCATTCCTCAGGCAATTGCACCCCAGCGTTTTCAGCAAGCGCTGCAGCAGGCGGCCGAAAGATTCCCAGCTCTGTTTTGCCGCTTCTACGATGAGAATGGACAACTGCTGTTCCGTTACACTGGTACTCAAACAGTACCACTGCAACGTTACGACAACCTGCAACAGGGTAGTGCAATATTCGTACAGCCCTACCAGTTAAATAAAGATCTTTTGCTGCGTGCCGCCATTGTTCCATGGGACGGGCAACAAACACTATTGATGCTCGATTTTTGTCATATAGCTGCTGACGGTTTGTCAGTCGGTTTTTTCCTGCGCCAGTTACGAGCTGCTTTGCTTTCTATTCCGCAGACAGAAGAGACACCTAGTTTGTTTGCCTGGAGCTGTTGGATGCAGCAAGCAGAGTACCGTATTGAACGGGCAGAAGCAGAACATTTTTGGCATAAGCGACTTTCGCCAGCGCCAAAAAAGCCTCGCTGGCCACTACAGCAGATACCAAAAAGCAACGGTTTTGGTTATGCGGTACAGCAGGTGCATCTTGATAGTAAGCTGTGTTCGACGATCCGCAGCAGAGCTAGAGTTGAGGAGGTCACACCTTTCACTCTGTTTCTGTTAGCTTGGGCATTGTTGCAAAGTGACGTAACCGAATGCTGGCAGGGTCGAGTCGGCCTCGTGGTTTCAGGGAGGCATGCTCCCGCTTGGCAAGAAACTTTCGGTATGTTCGTTAATACATTGCTATTGCCAGTGGATCTTGAGCCACAACAGAGTATTGCCGATACTCTGGCAGCTCTCTCGCAGCAGACACAGCAGGCTCTTGCGAATCAGCACTATCCATTCATTGCTCAGCGTGAGCTATTACAGGATGACGAAACAGAAAGCCCACTAGATGCGCTTTTCGCCTTTCAGAATATTGATTATCAGAATATTGATTTTCTAGGAGGGCAGTTCCGTACATTTTACGAGGCAAAGCGTATGGCACAGTTCGGTATGGTAATTCATGTATTTGATCGGCAGCAGCAAGGCTATGAAATCCAGTGGGAACACGCACCAGAATGTTTCAGTAGTTCGCTGGTAACTAGTCTACTTCGCCGCTATCAAGCAATTCTGCAGGCACTGGTCACTCACCCTACACATCTTCCTATAATTCAGTGCATTAATGACGAAGACACCACTACGTCGGCATTGTCAAACGTCACGACTGTAGATTTTAACTTTTTCTGAGAGATGGACTTTATATGACTATGGCATCTGAACAAACGGGAGTTAACCTTCCCCTTGCAAAACATTATCAAAAATTATTCTCTACCCACTGCCATCCAGCATTATTTCGGCCGATGCCGGGTTATCCACAGGATGATGGAGAAAGCGTATTAACACTTTCCCCCACATTACAGAATGCGCTGCATAAGGTTAGCCAAGGAGATACTATCAACCTCTGTGCACTGCTTTCAGTTGCGCTGACTCGAATTGCGCATCGTTATATTCAGGCTGACTATCCTCTCAGTCTGGCTTATTCTCTAGCGCAAACAGGGTTCACCCAGACTCAGAATTTTTTACTGACTGATGCTGGCGATAATCTCCAGCAAACTGTAGTTGAGGCGCTAGTGGCTACGCGTAGTAAAATCACCGACTGTTTGCAATTGGGTGAGGCACGTTTCGCCGATATACAATCGATCCTTGCTGCTTCGCCTGGAGCACCACCGCTGCCAAGTGTGCAATTGTTAGTACGGGCTGATGAGACTTGTCTGGCTACGCGTTACGCTAACACGCTGCAGATTGGTTACTGCCAGACGCAGTCTGATAAGCTAACATTGAATGCTGATGCTCGCCACTACCCCTCCTCTTGGCGTGATTCTTTGCTGAATAACTTAGTGATAACTCTGGAATCGATGGTAGCTAATCCCAGAGAAATCCTGAGTAAACTGCCTACTTTGAGTACCATTGAACAAGATCGCGTTCTGGACTTTGCTCAAGGAGAAAAGCGACCCTATACCAATTCACTTCGTCTTGAACAGGTACTGGAGGAACGTGCTCATAATACTCCTGAGGCATTAGCTCTGATTGCTGGCGAAACACGCTGGAGTTACCGCCAATTGAATGAACAGGCTAATATCATCGCCCATAATTTACGGCGGCGTGGTGTGGTATCTGGTGACGCGATTGCCGTGATGTTGCCACGCGGACCAGAAATGATGGCGGCGATTTACGGTGTACTCAAGGCTGGTGCGGCATATGTGCCAGTTGATCCTAGTTATCCAGCTAACCGACGCGACTATATTATTCGCGATAGTCAGGCGAAGCAGGTGCTGATTGCCACAGGACAGGGAGAATTTAATCCCGGTGCGCTAGAAGTCGGTGATTTTATCAATGAAACTGGTGATATGTTAGATCTACAAGTTGATGCCGATTCGCACGGCCTTGCTTATATGATTTATACTTCTGGCTCGACTGGCAATCCTAAAGGTGTGATGATTGAACACCATTCGGTGTTTAACCGCATAGAGTGGATGCAAAACTGTTTTCCACTTCAATCAGGAGATGTGATTCTACAGAAAACACCAATATCTTTCGATGTCTCCGTCTGGGAGCTATTCTGGTGGATGATGGCGGGAATTACCGTTTCCCTGTTACAGCCAGGTGGTGAGAAAGAACCAGATGTTCTGTTGGAGACTATAGAGCGTGATAGTGTTACTCATATGCACTTTGTACCTTCAATGTTAGACGCGTTCTTGAATACGTTGGAAGCTGGCAAATCCGCAGCTCAGTTATCATCTCTGAAGGTAGTGTTTACCAGCGGTGAAGCTTTAACATTGCATCAGTCTTCGCGCTTTTTCACGATTGTAACGCCACAAAATAGTGCGCGTCTGGTCAATCTTTACGGTCCAACTGAAGCTACTGTCGACGTCACCTATTATGAGTGCCAGCCAGAAGAAACGCGTGGTTCGATTCCTATTGGTCGTCCGATCCAGAATACTGATATCTATATTCTTGATACTGACTCTCAACCTGTGCAAATGGGTGTAGCGGGCGAATTATGTATCGCTGGGGTTAACTTAGCACGCGGTTACCTTAACCGACCAGAGCTAACAGCAGAAAAATTTTGTACTCTTCCTGCCCCACTTAACTGTCGAGTTTATCGCACTGGTGATTTAGTACGTTGGCTACCGGATGGTATGATTGAATACCTAGGCCGTATTGACCATCAAGTGAAAATTCGAGGCTATCGAATCGAGCTGGGAGAAATCGAAAATACGGTACTTTCCGCTCCAGGAGTGAAAGATGCTCGTGTTGTCGCGTTGGCACGCGAAGATGGCAGCAAATACCTCACCGCTTATATACTACCGACTGTTGGTTACGATGAACAACAGGTACGCCGGAAACTGTTAGCAGTTCTGCCTGAGTTTATGGTGCCACCGTGGTTTATTATACTGGATGCTTTTCCACTAACTCCGAACGGTAAACTGGATCGCGCGCTGTTGCCTAATCCTCTGAAGTACGCTGTTAACCAAACCACCGTCCTGCCACAGTCTGCGGATGAGAAATTATTGGCAGCCATCTGGTGCGAGGTGCTAAATCTAGAAAAGATTAGCATCCACGACAACTTTTTTAGCCTCGGAGGCGATTCCATCACCTCGTTGGGAGTGATCAGTCGCGCGCGTAAAGCCGGTATGGTAATCGGTTTCCAAACAATATTCAGGTATCCAACCATTGCCAGTCTGCTACCACATATCGAGAAGGTGACTGGAGGCGAAGAGAGCAGCTGGCAGCCTTTCAGCCTGCTGCGCGCAGAGGATAAAGAACAATTGCCTGATGGATTGGAAGATGCTTATCCCATGTCTTTGCTTCAGGCGGGGCTGATTTTCCAGAGCGAGTTACAGAAAGGAGCTTCTTGGTATCACGATATTCAGGTTTACTCTCTATTCAGTCAATTCGATGAAGTAGCATTCACTCTAGCTCTACACCGCATAGTACGCGAACATCCGATATTGCGTACCAGCTATCATCTACAAGCATTCAGTGAGTTTGTGCAGTTCGTTCACAAAGAGATTCCCCTCCCTCTGTGGATCCACGACTGGAGGGAACTGGACAGTGACAGCCAGTCTACCCGCCTTGAACAGTTTCTTGATGAAGAGAGTCACTACCAATTTGACTGGACTCAACCGGGACTGATTAGGGTACATATCGCACTGAAAAAAAATGATAATTTCGACTACATCCTCAGCTTCCACGATTCAGCTCTGGACGGCTGGAGCATTAATTTATTCCACACCCGACTACTAACCTATTATCACCAGTATCAGCGGAAAGACGCAATTATTGATGTACCTTTCACCGATAATTTCCTCCGTAAGTATATAGCTATGGAGCAGGAGACACGTCGTAGCACGATTACTCGCGATTTTTGGCGGCAACAGTTGGCAGACTATGAGCCAATTCCGTTACCACGCTTGAGAGTAAAACAGGGCGATATTCCACAGATCGCCTACCACGATATTCATATCTCTACAAAACTGTCAAATCAGTTGCGTGCGTTGGCGATTTCACTGAATGTGCCAGTGAAAAACGTGCTGATGGCGGCGCACCTTCGAGTGTTAGGACTAATTTGCAATAGTCAGACGGTAATCACCGGCTATGAACACAGTGGCCGCCCAGAAGAAGAAGGAGTCGAGCAGGCTATCGGGTTGTTCCTCAACTCGTTACCATTCCGTCTGGAGCTTGACACGCAAGAGAGCTGGTCTGGGCTCATAGGGAGAGTGCACCAATTGGAAGCCAACATGTTGCCTCACCGCCGCTATCCGATGGCAGATATGAAGTCTATGCTGAACGTGACTGAAACTCTGTTTGAAGCGGTATTCAACTTTACTCACTTCCATATGCTTAAAGCATTGGAAAAAATCCCAGGCATGCAGGAACTGGATGTGCGCGTGAGAGCCGAAACTGAATTCCCGCTGCGCGCAGAGTTTTCGCAAAACGCCTACACTGATCAGATACAGCTGAGTTTACATTATCATACCAACGAATTTGATGTGGCTCATATAGCGCGGATAGGTCACTATTATCATGCAGCACTCAACAGCATGGTCACTACACCTCAAATTAGCTATCTAAACACAGATTTGCTATCTCTTGATGAGCACCAGCAGTTGCAGGTTATTGGTCAGGGGCCATGTCGCCCGCTGCAAATTTGCAGCGCTCCAGAGCAGATCGCTACACATGCACAACTGACGCCGGAAAAAATTGTCCTTCAGGATGTAGAAACGACATTAAATGCCGCCACGTTAGAGGTGAAGGTAACGGCACTGGCTTCAGCACTGGATAGCACTGTTCCACCTCAGGTGGTGGTTGCGGTGGCTCTGCCACGCAGTGTCCGTTGGATAACTGCAATGGTAGGTATCATGCGTGCAGGACGTGTCTATATGCCACTCGATCTTGATAATCCTGATGCCCGTTTACAAGAACTACTGATTGAGGGGCAGGTAAGCGCTATTATTGGGGATGTTTCCTCTCTAAGACGCCTAGAAGAATTGGCGCAGGAGGTACAGCATTCTGTCATCTGCATCGATTTTGCCACTGTAACAGTAATGTCGCCGCTGACGCTTCCTTCGATGCCGGTGATGAATGACCTAGCCTATGTATTGTTCACCTCCGGTTCTACTGGCAAACCAAAAGGAGCATTGCTTGAGCATTCGGGAATGATGAACCATATGATGGCGAAGCGTGACGATTTACAGATAACAGCAGACGATGTGCTAGCACAAACTGCACCAGTTACATTCGATATTTCCATCTGGCAAGCATTAACTGGCTTAGTGGTCAATGCTCGCACTGTAGTTTACAGCAAAGAGCAGCAGCTGGACCCAGCTCAGTTCTGTCAGCAGCTGATGACGGATGGTGTAACTCTGCTAGAGATCGTGCCGTCTTACTTTGCCGTATTGTTGGACTATCTAGAGCAATCGCCGCGTTCTTTAGGTGCCTTGCGTATGCTGATTCAGACTGGCGAGGCTCTTAAAAATGAGCAGGTGGCTCGCTGGTTCGAGCTCTATCCCAATATTACGCTGGTTAACGCCTATGGTCCTACAGAAGCTTCAGATGATATCACTCACCACATATTCACTGCACCACCCGCCGATGCCATTGTGCCTATCGGTCGACCAGTGCAGAACATGTGGATTCATATTCTGGATGAACAGGATAATCTGGTGCCTTTCGGTACTAGCGGTGAAATCTGCGTTACCGGTGTGGGCGTAGGGCGCGGCTATATTAACACAGCTGAGAAAACTCAGCTGGCGTTTGACTTCAACCATCCACTGGCGGCTTGGTCTAATGGACGTTTATATCGCACTGGTGATCGCGGTAGATGGCGGACTGACGGTAACCTAGTTTATGAAGGACGCAAGGATGAACAAGTAAAAATTCGCGGTATGCGTATTGAAATTGGAGAAATCGAAAATACACTTATGACTGCTTCAGGAGTGCATAATGCGGCAGTGGTGCTAGATACACGTGATAGCAGTGATCGACTAGTGGGATTTGTTCAGGGTAGCGATGATACGGATGCCATAATGAGACATATCAGCCAAATATTACCTGACTTTATGCTACCGCAGGCGCTGATCCATTGTCATCAAATCCCACTTAACGCAGCGGGTAAAGTGGATAAAAAGCAGCTTCGTTCGTTGGCCTCTTGCCTTGTGCAAACGCAGATAACACAGCTGAAACCATTAGAAACAGAAAGTGAACGCACGCTGGCACAATTCTGGTCCCAGATACTAAAAGTGCCGTTTGAAAGTATCGGGCGTGACAGCGACTTTTTCCATTTAGGGGGGCATTCGCTGCTGGCGATGTCTTGTGCCATCCACTCAGATGGCCGCTTTACTCTTGCGGATATTTTCACCCACCGCACTCTGCGCCGATTGGCTGAGTTGAAGCCAACGTCTGGCATCCGCCCAGTATTACAAACGATTACCGCTGCTAACGAAGGATTACCTTTACTGTGCTTCACTTATGCGGGGGGTAATGCAATCAATTTCAGGTCAGTTGCTGATGCTATGACTCAATATCAACCTTTGCAAGTTTTCGCAGTAGAGGCTCCGGGCAACGATCTGTCACAACAGGATACTCCTATCTCACTACAAGAGCTGGTAACACGTTGCTGCATAGAACTAAAACAGAAAGGTATCGATCGCGTAATCGTTTGGGGTCACTGCTCTGGTGTTGGTGGTGTAACTCTATTCATGCAAATGGCACAGCAATATGACATCAACATTGAAGCTGTTATCCTCTCCGGTAAGTTGCTGAGACCTGAAGAAGTACTACAGAAGCAAATAGATGAAACACGCGCAATGTCAGATGACCAAATTGTTAATTGGTTACGTGATTCTACCGGACTAGATCTAGATCGCGACCTGCCATCAGAAGCAATTACACGAATGGCGGCAGCTTACCGTAATGATGCAATTGAAGGTAACCTAGCTCTGACTCAACTGTGGAAGGCCACATCCACGCTAACCTCACTGCGTGTGCTATGCTTATTAGCTGAAGATGATCCGCTCACCAAAGACTGGTTGGAACTAGCAAATAACTGGAGTTGTCTAGCTGAAGAATTGATAGTGAAGGTTCTGCCTAAAGGTGGACATTACTTTATTAAGTCTGAACCAGAAGCAGTTGCGCAACTACTACTTGAACAGTTACCAATTCTTAGAGGACTGGAAAAACTGAATAACTAGCTGATTCAAAAAATTATCCTCTATGAGGATAGTACCGCTCGCTTAAACGCGAGCGGCTCTCTTTTTAAGAAAGTAACAGTATATTATGTATAACGCTAACTTCTTGTACTATAACAATTCATAAAAAAATCGAATAATAATTCAGGTGATTAGACAAAAATGAGATAATGAAAAACATATTAATCCAACTTAAAGATGCATATTATATTTCAGATTGAAAATCTGAAATATATCGAATACACATCCACCAATACGGGATTCTAAAATAGAATGAAATCAAAAACAATTTCAGAAAAATCTTATCATATTGATTTTGAACTTGTTGAAAATTTAATTCAGTCTGAAGAAGTAAATATATTCATGGTTGAAAAATTGCTAGAAAACATTAAATCAGAGGGAGCATGGAAAAGTGTTCTACCTATTGAATATGAATCAAGATGGATTATGGATGGTAATCACAGATTAAATGTTGCGTACAGGCTAGGATTGTTATTCATACCTGTAGTAAGATTAAAATATAATGATCATAGAGTGAAAGTATATAATTGGGAGAATGATAAACTATATTGCATAGATAATTTATCACGAGAAATAGAGAGTAAAAAAATTCTTCCCTATAAAACAACTAGACATTTATTTGAACCATTACTTCCAGATGTTAATTTTAATTTAAATACCCTTTGCGATAAGAAAGTATGGCTAGATATCTCAGGTTCATCTAATAAGCATAATCTATCACATACACAGGAAAGGATCCCGCTTTGATTAAAAATCAATCAGTAACCAGATATTGATAATTTTGTACATTCAATGCGACTTTATTGATAGATATCTATATTTAACTGTGTGTTTATTGAATGGAAAGAGTGTTATTTTTACTCATAATAAACATATGAAAAAATGTTAGATCTCGTCCTGGTTGACTATTCCTGATTCAATCGCTACATTAATTTCGTATCTTAAATGATCCATTGCCTGCAAGGATCAGCGTTGAGCGGCGAAACAAATCTATGGTCTTCCCCGTTTTTGCAACACTCATTTTGATGTATGGTTGGCTTGCTTAAATCTATCCGGCGTCTCTATGAGTATGGATACCCGCGCCAC